>JAHEMS010000440.1 GCA_024643595.1 Bacteroidota bacterium | reverse complement strand
TTTCAGTTATGAGAATAGTTTTGGTGGTAATACCATGGAAGTAACTGCAAAAGGAATCATTCAAGATGATCAATTGACGGGCACTATGACAGTCGGTCAGTTCGGCTCTTTTCCAATGAACGCAAAACGAACAGAATAATATAATTAGGTATAGGTTTAGTAATACCAGTCTGTAAAAAGACTGGTATTATTTTTTTCAAGTCGTATATCTTTTTTTTGCATCTTCTGCCAACTTTCTGATTGTCCTGACCCGATTAGGATCCACCGTTCTACACTTAAATTCAGCCCCTTCATCTGAACCCATACCGGCGATGGATTGATTACGATATTGCATATCACTTTCACGGAATGTTACCGCGGAGAAATGAATTTCACTCACATTTGTCTCACTAACAATTTTTTCTATTTCTTCTTCATTTACACCCGATCCTGGCATGATAGCTATTCGACCGTTCGCTTTCTTCACCAACTCGGCAATCAGTGTGGTTCCTTTTGCGGCCGTGGGCTGATGACCCGAAGTGAGAATTCGATCGAAGCCTACCTCAATACAATCTTCCAGGGTCTGAAATGGATCCATGGTCATATCAAAAGCACGATGGCACGTGACTTTCATAGGACGAGCTCGATCGATAAGCTCCTTGCAGCGCTTTTTATCCAGCGTTCCATCGGCATTTAAAATGCCAAAAACCACACCATCGGCACTAAGTTTCTGGCACTGATCAATATCCCGTCTCATGGAATGAAATTCATAGTTGGAGTAACAGAAATCGCCTCCCCGTGGACGGATCATAACAAAAACATCAAGATTCACATTTTGTCTTACCGCTTCAATTGTTCCAAAGGAGGGCGTTGTACCTCCCTCCCCGGGATTATCGCAGAGCTCAATGCGATCTGCTCCTCCTGTTTGCGCCTTCAGCGCTGACTCGATATTATAGACAACAATTTCAATGATCATATTTTATTTATTTTTTACCGGATGAGAGCTTTGTGGGCATAGCCTTGGTCTGAGTTTCATCCGATTTCTCTTTCATTAAAAAAGAAAAGCCAATATTCTCATCTTCGCTAAGCGAAAGTCTCTTACGTTCCCTGGAAAACTCAATAACGCAGGTTAACGCAACACTAAATTCCTTTTTATCTCGCGGAATAATATAAATCGATTTCATGGCTGTTTTAATAATAACTTTTAGCCTCCATTAATCGGTTTCCCAATTCCTTCGAATACACAGCATAGGTGAACCCTTTTAATAAGGCAAACGCACCATACTCACCATTTTTATTCAATGCCAGAAATCCAACCTGAATTTCTTTTGACTTTGCCGGTTGATTTTTAACAATTCGTTGTACTGCTTTTTCACAGGCTTCCTGTGGAGAATTTCCCTGCCGCATCAATTCTACTACTAAATGAGATCCCACAATACGAATAACCTCTTCCCCAACACCAGTGGATGTGGCTGCTCCAATTTCGTTATCAACAAACAACGCAGCCCCGATAATGGGCGAATCACCCACTCTTCCTTTCATCTTGTATGCCATACCGCTTGTTGTACAAGCGCCAGATAGATTTTGCTTACCATCAAGAGCAACGATACCAATGGTGTCATGATTTTCAATATTAGCAATCGGCTTATACTGAGAAGTCTTTAACCACTCTTTCCACGCTTTCTCAGACTCTTCCGTAAGCAGCTTTTCCTTTTTAAAACCTTGCGTTATCGCGAAGTCCAACGCACCCTCGCCGACCAATAATACATGAGGGGTTTTTTCCATCACCTTGCGTGCTACCGAAACCGGGTGGACAATATGCTCCAGGCAAGCCACCGCACCACAATTCGCAAATTCATCCATAATGCATGAATCAAGTGTTACACGACCATCACGATCAGGCAAACCACCCAATCCCACAGATGTTTCTTTCGAATCTCCTTCAGGAACACGTGCACCAGCCTCTACGGCATCAAGTGCACGTCCCCCGGTTGAAAGTATTTTCCAAGCCTCAACATTGGCAGCCATTCCAAAATTCCAGGTTGAAACAACCACAGGCTTTGAAACTGGAACACCGGAATCAAATCCAAATAATTTTGTAATAGGGGTTAAAGAAGCAAGGGAACCCAATTGAAGAAATTTTCTGCGTGAGGTCATATAAAATATTGGTAAAGTGAACATCACTAAAAGCTAATGGTTGACCTGTTTCGATTTTTGGTCATTCTATAACCCTTCGTGCAATACGATAACGCTTTTGGTAATAATTGGAATATAAATCGGTTTCCACGACACCTAATGAAGTAGACGCATGGATAAATTTCACATTGCTCTTGTTTTTAACCTGGGTGATGATACCGACATGTGTGATTTTACGCTTTTTATCTCCCGTTGCAAAAAACACAAGATCTCCCTCTGCCAGTTTTTTACGTTTCACCTTTTGGCCAACCAACGATTGCGCTTCGGCCGTTCGAGGTAAAGTAAGGTCGATTGCCTGAAAAGCATTTCCGGTTAATCCGGAGCAATCCATTCCAGATCGGGTTGTACCACCGTACTTATATGGCGTTCCTGTGAACGCTCTTGCTTCTTTAATAACCTTGTTGACCTGAGCTTCTCTTGCCTTTCGAGCAGAACCACATGCGCTGAAGATGGTTAAAATGATGAGAAAAATCCCACCCCGGTAAAGAGTTAAATGATTAATTTTGAAGCTTGTTTTATAATTCATAAAATCCAATCAAAGTTATCAAATTGATGGCAAACGATAAAGTAATTGAGACACAGGTATTAAACAAGGTTAGCGAAGAGATTATTGCCCGTATGAAAGTAATAGCTGGCGAAGACCATGTTATAGTGGATGAAGAAGGCAGAAACGAATATGGACATGATAAGACTGAAGATTATCAATTTCTACCAGACCTTGTCATTAAACCGGGTACTCCTCAAGAGATTAGCGATATTTTAAAAATCTGCAACGAATACTTAATACCAGTCACCCCTCGTGGTGGAGGCACTGGCCTGAGTGGTGGAGCATTACCCGTTAAAAGGGGGGTGGTTATTTCTATGGAACGTTTCAATAAAATATTAAATATTGATGAACTTAATTTACAAGCAACAGTCGAGCCTGGTGTAATCACTGAAGTATTTCAGAATGCCATTAAAGAAAAAGGTCTCTTCTATCCACCCGATCCAGCCAGTAGGGGTTCTTGTTTTTTAGGTGGAAACCTGGCCAACAACTCGGGTGGACCGAAGGCCGTAAAGTATGGCGTTACACGTGACTATGTGATTAATATTGAGGTGGTATTACCTACTGGAGAAATCATCTGGACTGCTGCCAATGTGTTGAAAAACTCTACTGGCTACAATCTCACTCAACTAATGTGTGGCAGTGAGGGTACATTGGGTATCATCACTAAGATTGTATTTAAACTTCGCGGGCTACCTCAAAAAAATGTATTGTTACTTATTCCTTTTGTTACAAATGATGAAGCTTGCCGCGCCATTGCCGCCATTTTTGTTGAAGGCATAACTCCTTCCGGCGTTGAATTTTTCGAAAGAGAAGCC
>JAHEMS010000439.1 GCA_024643595.1 Bacteroidota bacterium | reverse complement strand
TTTTTCGGTTACTGCTTTTTTTAAGAATTCATCATTGTTCATTAGCATTCCGTAATATCCACCCCAACTTTGCGATAAATTATCCCAATCATAATTGTTATAACCACCTTGCCAGCCTGTTTGCTGTGTATGTTGCATTACTCCTGAAAATGTTCCAAAACCGATACCGTAAATTGTTTGTCCTATACTGGTTTCAGTAGTTGGTAAAAGAAAATTAAGATCGGCATTTGCCGGGTCAACTCCATTGGGGTTAATGTTTAGTTCATTAAGGTCTTTACACGAAATTACAAGTGTAAAAACCAGTGCTAAAGCTATAATAAAGCTATTTTTTATTTTATTCATGATCTTTAGTTTTTAAGATTAGAAAGAAAAACCAATTTTGAATCCTACAGGAACAACCCAGGGTTCAGCGTTATAGCGCTCAACGCCCTGTTTAAATCCGCTGCCGGATGATTGGTATGCCCGCTCCGGGTCAATTCCCATACCTGCATTTTTAGTCCAAAGCATAATATTGCGACTGTAAATTGAGAAATTTACATCCTGCATTCCAAGTTTTTTCGAATATTTATCTGGCAGGTTATAATTCAGCGCAATTTCCCTCAGCTTAATATAATCGGCAGCAAGGGTACTGATTTCGCCAATATCCCATGGATTGCTCGCAACAAAAGGCCTTATTTCTGTCCCGGGATTACCCAGGTTTTCTTTTTCGAGAATAAAATTACCGTTGGCATCATAATGACCATAAACGCCAGGAGCAAAAACTCCATCGTCGGCGCCAATGCCTGTATAATAATCTGTATAAAATCCGCCGTAAGCAGGTGTCGGGCCACCAACGGGTCTTGGATTATCTGTATAAATAAGCCGATCGGCATTTGTAACCACCCAGTCTCGCAATGCCTGGCTTGGTTGACCGCCCAGTCCTGTTGGCGGAATAACCAATTGATCCTGCCATGTTTTGGAAACTGCATCCTCAGTCATATACCTCCAGGTTTGTGATACATACTGTCCTCCAGACCTCCAGTCAAATGTCATGCTCAGAGTAAAGTTTTTATACGAGAGCGATGATTGAAGTCCCATGATAAAATCGGGATTGTAATTACCTACTTTTGAATAATCATCTGAGGCTTGCCACTCAGCATCTTCTCCTTCAGGAAGAAGCGGATAATTATAGTATTGAGATGTCTCGTCAGTTACTCTTAGAATTTTTCTTGTATAAAGATTTCCAATTTTTCCATCCTGCCCCTTTGACTCATCCTTGATATAGGCAATATTTTTAACCCTGGCTTCATCCCAGAACTGAACAAAATCTACACCTTCGGAAAGCTCTATTAAATACGTTTCGTTTTTGGTGAAGTTCAGGTTAAGATCCCATGTCCAGTCAGTGGTTCTAACAGGTGTGTATCCCAGCATCAATTCCCATCCTTTGCTTTGGAGCAACCCGGCATTTACCTGAATGCTTCCAAAACCTGTAGAACCAGCCAATGGTACTCCCAATATCTGGTTTTTGTTTTCTTCCATATAGTAGGTACCTTCAAAACGCAAACGGTTTTCAAATCCTTTGAAATCAGCACCAATTTCATAAGAGGTTGCAATTTCAGGAAGCAAGGTTGGGTTTAATAATCCTCCGGGTTTCCCCAATTGGATGGCATCGCCCCATTGTCCTGCATTGTAGTAAGTTGGGTATAAACTGTAAGGAGAAGTATCGTTACCAACCTGGGCATATCCACCCCTGACTTTTAACAAATTCACTTTATCTCCAAGGTCAATCATATTATTGACCATAAAGCTCAGTGATGAAGATGGATAAAAATAAGAACGGTTTTCGGAAGGAAGAGTACTTGACCAATCGTTACGTGCTGTTAAATCGAGATAAATCATATCTTTCCATCCCATATTGGCCAAAGCATATATACTGTTTATGGCTTTTTCACTCCTGTAATTTGAATAGGAAAGAGAAGTATTTGCGATATTCTGGATTGTATAAACAAAGGGAACAATCAATCCGGAACCCGATTTCGATGAATTGCTGATACTCGAACCTCTTGAATAAAGAAGGTTTCCTCCAACCGAAGCTGTAAGTGTAAAATCATTCCAATTGTCTTTATAAGTTGCCAAAGCATCAATATTCCTTTCCATGCCTTCGCCGGAAACTATACCATAAGAACCATTATTGGGTTCTTTTGAATATCCGGGATCAATTTTTGTTTCACGTATCTCATCGGTTTTGTTCAATGCCATTCTACCCATTAAACTGAGTTTAGGAGTAATTTCCCAGGTTGCAGCAACGTTGCCTAAAAAGCGGTTACGTTTCATACTGTTGTTGATTCCATAAGCCAGATAATATGGATTTTCCCATCCATCACCCAGTTTTAGCACCTGTGAGCCATCCAGTTTGTAATTCTCAAGTTTCCTAATATCAACGTTAGGTGGGGTAAATGCAGCCCACTGCAGTGGATTTGCTCCTCGCTCCTGTGTTGAAGGACGATTATCGGACCAATTGTTTGTATAACTTAAATCAGTGCTAACCGTCAGGTTTTTCTTTACTTTGGATGAAGCTGACAGTGACAGGTTGTTTCTGTTCAAATCTGAATTTGGTACTAATCCTTTGTTCGTCATGTTTGATACTCCCAGCCTGTAGGTCACTTTATCACTTGCACTGGAAATAGAAACGCCATTGGTAGTAGTAAACGCATAGCTGTTGATAAAGTTCTTGTAGTTATCCGGATATGAGATTAACTCGGTTGGAATAGGAACGCCATTGGCATCCAGCGAGGCTAATGGCTGTACCTGCCAGTATCCTTTGTTCAGTTCCGGACCTGCTCCTGCTGCTTCAGCAGGACTAAAGGGAGGAATTATTCCATCAGGGAATGCGTCAGGAGTATAAGCTCTGGCACCAAAACCCAAACGGGTTTGAACATCAAGGTATCTGCTAGGAATATCGAAGACTGTATTAGAAGTAACATCTATTTTCATTCCCTGTTTTTGGGTGGCTTTCTTTGTAGTAATCAGTACAACGCCATTGCCTGCACGTGTTCCGTAAAGAGCAGCGGCGCTGGGGCCTTTCAAAATAGAAACACTTTCGATACTTTCCGGATCGAGGTCAGAAATGGCATTACCATAGTCGGGGCTGTTATCACTTCCAAAACCACCATGGTTGTTTACCGTGCTTGACATCGGAACTCCATCAATTACAAAAAGAGGTTGGTTATCGGTACTCATTGAGGTTGCACCCCTGATAACCATACTTACAGATGATCCTGCTCCGCCAGTAGAACTAATGGTAACACCTGTAACTTTTCCCGCCATTGAATTCAGAACATTTTCCTGAACTACTCGTGTAAGTTCTTCTCCACTTACTTTGCCTACTGAATATCCAAGTGATTTTTCCTCACGTTTAATGCCAAGAGCGGTTACAACAACCTCATCAACGCCAATGCTCGACGTTGTAAGTGTAACATTTATTGAGCTTTGTCCGTTTACCTGAACTTCCTGAGGTTGCATACCAACAAATGAAAATAAAAGGGTGGCCTGGTTGTTTGGCACAGAGATT
>JAHEMS010000438.1 GCA_024643595.1 Bacteroidota bacterium | reverse complement strand
AAAACTAAATAGCTTGACCATAACCATGAATTTTAAAAAATTACAAAATGAAAAGGGTATTTTGTGAGGAAGTTAGTAAATGATTTGACAATTGTGCAAACTGAAAAAATTTCTATTGGTATTTGGAACATTTACAAAATTTATTTTTTGTAAACTCGTTTTTCTCAGCGCTACCGGATTTATTTTTTTTATTCCTATCACACCATCATGGAACCATTTTTATAAATGTTGCGATGCTGCAATTCAGCGATTTTCATGGCAGAAGTCTTACCTTGCGATATAAAATTTTCAATCATGATAAAAGAATATATTCAATCGAATCAGCAGCGGTTTTTAGATGAACTTTTTGAATTGTTGCGTATTCCTTCGGTAAGTGCAGACAGTCGTCACAAAGGAGATGTGCGTAAAGCGGGTGAATATGTGGTCAAGAAATTAAAGGATGCCGGTGCCGATACCGTCGAGCTTTGTGAAACGGCAGGACATCCAATTGTATATGGCGAAAAGATTATTAACTCTACTTTGCCTACTGTTTTAGTATACGGTCATTATGATGTGCAACCACCCGATCCGCTCAACCTATGGAACTCGCCTGCCTTTGAGCCTATCGTAAAAGACGAAAAAATATATGCACGAGGCTCTTGCGATGACAAGGGACAATTTTACATGCACATCAAAGCCTTCGAGGCAATGATGAAATTGAAGAAGCTTGCCTGCAATATTAAATTCATGATTGAAGGTGAAGAAGAAGTAGGCTCCGATAACCTGGAAACTTTTGTAAAAGAAAACAAAAATAAACTGAAGGCAGACGTCATTTTGATTTCAGACACTTCACTGATTTCGTTGGATACTCCATCGATTACAGTAGGTCTGCGTGGATTAAGTTATATGGAAGTGGAAGTAACCGGACCAAACCGCGATCTGCACTCTGGTGTTTATGGTGGTGCCGTTGCTAATCCAGCCAATGTGCTCAGCAAAATGATTGCCTCTCTCCACGATGAAAATGGTCGTGTCGCCATACCCGGTTTTTATGATCAAGTAGTAGAGTTATCTGCTGCCGAGCGTGAGGTGCTCAACAAAGCGCCATTCAATCTGGATGATTACAAAAAAGAAATTGATATTGAAGACGTGCAAGGAGAGAAAGGCTACACAACTTTAGAGCGCACTGGCATACGACCCACACTTGATGTCAATGGCATTTGGGGCGGATATACCGGAGAAGGAGCCAAGACCGTATTGCCATCAAAAGCATATGCCAAGATTTCCATGCGCTTGGTGCCCAATCAAAACAATCATGAAATCAGTGAACTTTTTACAAAGCATTTCCAATCATTAGCTCCAAAATCTGTCAAGGTAAAGGTAACCGCACTCCACGGAGGTGAACCCGCGGTGACGCCAACCAATTCAAAAGCATTTAAAGCAGCAAGCCAGGCATTCAGCCAGGTATGGGGTAAAACTCCGATACCGACCCGGGACGGAGGAAGTATTCCCATTGTATCCTTATTCAAAAAAGAGTTAGGATTGGATACCGTGCTGATGGGTTTTGGCCTAGACAGTGATGCCATACACTCACCCAACGAACATTACGGAATAAAGAACTTCTTAATTGGAATTGAAACCATAGTGGCTTTTTATGAGCATTACAGCGCTCAGTAAATCCACCTATATTTTCTGGAATAACAATAGCCTTGGTGATTACATCACGGAATTATTTTTGTTAAGGAGTAGTTATTCAGTCCATTAAATTACCTCAACGTCAGCCGCATTATTAATTTTGCTCATTATCCCCATCTCATGAAGAAGTCTGTTCTCTTGTGTGTATTCCTTTTTCTGGCACTCTTTCAACTCCCTGCTCAGATATTAAAACCCGCTCAATGGACGTACGAGACTTCCGTGAATCAAGCAAAAACAGGCGAGGAGATCGAGCTCATCTTTAAGGCAAAAATTGATAAAACCTGGTATTTATATTCTTCTGAATTTCCATGTGAAGATGGACCGATAAAGGCCACCTTTAATTTCGTTCCTCATGCCAGCTATCAGTTGGTTGGAAATATTATAGCCGTTAATCCGCTTCAGAAGTACGATGATATTTTTGAATGCGATGTGAAGATTTTTAAGGATGCTGCAGAGTTCAGGCAAAAAATAAAAATTCTGTCCTCCGATCTTCGCATCACGGGTGAATCCGATTACCAGGTGTGTACTGAAACCACCGGACAATGTGTGCCTGGCGGCGAAACCTTTTCATTTGATCAACTCATCAACGTAAGCGGAGCTGCCATTTCTGAAGCTAACTCGCCTACTGCCGTAACCACACAAAGCATCAACCTGCCTCCTTCCAATCCATTCACCGCTGACACAAAGAATAAGGGTCCTATTCTTGATCCCTCCAACGTACCGCAAAGCGCGCAGGAAAAATCACTCTTCGGGTTTTTGTTGCTTTCCTTTTTGGCGGGCCTTGCCGCGTTACTTACTCCTTGTGTTTTTCCTATGATTCCCATGACGGTAAGTTTTTTTACCGGCCGAGGCAATCGCTTTCAGGCGTTGATGTATGGATCGTTCATCATCTTAATTTATACCCTTGTTGGTGCTGCACTGGCTCCACTGATGGGGCCAGAAACTGCCAATCATTTATCCACCGAATGGATTCCCAACCTTATCTTTTTTTCCGTGTTCATCATCTTCGGCCTTTCCTTTCTCGGACTGTTTGAAATCACTTTGCCCGGAACGTTTATCAACAAGGTTGACCAGCAAGCGGAGAAAGGTGGTTTGCTCGGGGTGTTCTTTATGGCTTTTACTTTAGTGCTCGTGTCATTTTCTTGCACTGGCCCTATCGTTGGAAGTATCCTCGTTTCTTCCGCCGGTGGTGAATTTTTAAAGCCAATCTTAGGGATGTTTGCCTTCGGTTTGTCTTTCGCGATTCCATTTACGCTATTTGCTTTCTTCCCTGGCTGGCTTAAATCATTACCTAAATCAGGCGGCTGGTTGAATACCGTTAAAGTAGTACTTGGCTTTATAGAAATTGCGCTGGCGTTTAAATTCCTGAGTATTGCTGACCAGGCATTTCACTGGGGGATTCTTGATCGTGAAATCAACATCGCGATTTGGATTGTGATTGTAATATTGATTGGCATATACCTCATGAAAGGATTTCGTATGCCTGGTGACATGGGTAAAGATGCGGAGGACAAAACCGTGAGCGTGTTGCGTCTATCAATAGCCATGATCGCTTTTGTGTTTGCTGTGTATCTCGTGCCTGGCATGTGGGGCGCTCCACTGAAATCATTAGCCGGATACTTACCGCCAATGTATACCCATGATTTTAATATCGTTGCCCCCGCGGAGGGTATGTCAAATGGGGTTTGCGATGAAGCAAAGTATGGTGACTTTCTTCATTTGCCTCAGGGACTTAGCGGCTATTTCGATTATGACCAGGCTATTGCTTGTGCCCGCCAGCAAAATAAACCGCTATTTATAGATTTCACCGGCCACGGCTGCACGAACTGTCGTGAAATGGAGGCCAATGTATGGTCTGATGCACAAGTGTTGCAGCGATTA
>JAHEMS010000437.1 GCA_024643595.1 Bacteroidota bacterium | reverse complement strand
CTCGACAATGGTTTTTCGCACAAAATCATTTTGCCCGCTGCGGCGGCAGCGATGGCGATCTCAGCGTGGGTATCGTTGGGTGTGCATATATCGACCGCATCAATGTCATCACGGGCAATGAGTTTTTTCCAATCCGTCTCAAACGATTCATAACCCCATTGTTCGGCAAACGCTTTCACTTTGTCTTCGCTGCGTGCACATACAGCTTTTAATTCAGGACGATGTTGTAGTTCGGGAAAGAAATCACCCACGCGCTTATAGCCGTTGGAATGTGTTCTTCCCATAAATCCGGTTCCGATCAATCCTATTCTGAGTTGTTTCTTATTACTCATAAAAATTAAAATTTTAAGCTCTACAAATTACCATGTATAATGTTGAGAATTATTCGCTCCAGCCATGCGCATCACGCACCTTGATCATGGTAGCAAGAATATCATTCCAGGTTTGCTGACGATTCATAACCTCATTAGGGAACATGCATCCATCCCAGCATATATGCTTAAATGCTTTCGTGAGATTTCCATTTTCATCACGCAACCAGTAGCCCGCGTCATGTACGATGTCTAATTTTCCATTAGGATCAGTTGCCTGGCAATGCCGGCCTGTTTTATCATGCGAACCAGAACCGAATACGGAGCCGTCATTCTGTGCCACATGGAAATCGATGGTCCACGGGCGAAGGGCTTTCGTTAATGTTTTAAGTGCCTCTTCCAATGTATTACGATCTTGCCAGTCAAAATTCTTTGGCAGGATGCGATCTTCCGGACTATTGTATCCCATCGTGTACAGTAATGTGTGCGCCATATCTGCCTGAAAGCCGATATTCGGACGATCTACCATTTCAAGTGTATTCAACATGGCTTTCCAGCTGTGCATACCGCCCCAGCAGATTTCACCTTCAGCTGCCAGCTTTTCGCCAAAGTCGGCAGCCACATCACATGCTTCACGAAAAGTTTGTGCAATCAGTTTGGTATTACCAACCGGATCAGCCGCCCACTTTTCAGGAGAGCTCGCTGAATCAATACGGACTACTCCGTAAGAGCGGACGCCTAGTTCACTCAACCGTTTTCCAAATTCACAGGACTTGCGCACCATGTCAACAAATGTAGCACGCTCTTCTTTGCTGCCCATAGCAGGACCACCCCAGATTGGTGCGACCAAACTGCCTACATTTAGTTTGAAACCTTTTAATTTATCAGCAAGTCGTTTGGTGTCATCATCGGTAAACGTGGCGAGGTCAATGTGCGGACCAAAAAGACCGAGATCAACGCCATCAAACTTAACACCATTCACTTCCGCATTAGCGGTGAGTTGCAGCATGGTGTCAAAAGCGATGGGTGGTTCTGAATCGGGACCTTTTCCAACAACGCCAGGCCATGTAGCGTTATGAAGTTTGGGATAATTATTTGTCGGCATAATGGTAAAGTTAGAAGTGGTTAGAACTATTTCTATTTATTAATTGATTAAATTTATCCTACAACAAGATCAGGATTACCCGGACCAAAGTGCTTCAACATCACGATAGGATCGGTTGAAGATGCGTTGGTGATCTTCACTCCTTCCTGTGCAGCCTTTTCGGTAATGAAGTATTCATCGTGTGTTAATTGTCCGTAGCGAATCAAGGCTGGTGTTTCTATATCCCACACACCCATTTTGCCATGACCCTGCATCATGATGATACCATACGCTGCGCTATCTTTGATCGTAACGGTTGCGCCTGGTTCTATGGTAAGTTCTTTCGCGCTGAATGCGTCAGACTTATAGCAAATCCAATTCTCTTCATATCCTGCCGCTTTCATTTCTGCAACTGATCTTACCGGCTTGGGAGCCATGAAGCGGGTTTGAAGAATATTCGGATCAGTATTGAGTTCCCAATCAAGAACATCAATCAATTCATCATAGTCACCAATCTTATCTTTGGGTGTGCCATTCCATAACAGTTCTTCAGGAATGATTGCTTCATTTACGAGTGACTGATACATCGCAAATACATCAGATGCTTTTTGCGGTTCGTAGGTACACATGCTGCCCGGTGCATGAAGCAATCCGGGAGGAACATCCCAACCTGTTCCTGGCTCGAGTTTGAAAGCCGATGAATAGTTGGTGATCTTATTATCACCTTTGGTAAAGTTGACAAGGCACTCACGGATTTGTGCTTTGGTGGTACCTGGTGAAATTCCGAAAAAAGTATACGGAAAATCGCCTCCATGATTATTCAGCTGTGGAGGGAAATAATACGCTTCCGGTTTCCCCAACTGTCCGATGAGCGCAGCCTTCTCATCATTGTGATGTACGTGATGTGGCAATGGCCCCATATTATCAAAAAACTTTGAATACATGGGCCAGCTCTTATGTTGATTCCATAATCTGTCGCCAATGATCGCGCCTTTCAATTCCTCGATCACATCTTTTAGTAACAGCAGCACTTCATTAGCTCCATCTTTAAATACAACCGGACTCAAGCCTTCAAACGCTCCGGTAAGCGGACCATTTTTAGCTGGTGTGGTAGAGGATAGCCAGCGTTCGTCAATACCTCCGCGATTTCCACCCAGTACATAATAGTCATCAGGATGTAATTTGATTCTTCGTCCCGGCACACAAAACGATCGCGGTACCCAGGTAGGCGCTAATCTTAAAATGCCTTTACCTTGTTCCAGTGCTTTGGCTGCGAGGCCTTCCTTCTTTGTAACGTTCATCTTGGTAATAGTTATATCTTTTTATTTATGCTTTAGGAGTTCAATCAGGCGATCATTATTACTATGTATTACTTCCATCTCAATATCATATACTCGTGTATCACCAGGTGCAATTTGAATTAACTCATTTTGTTCTCTCGCCATTGCTTGACCTATCACTTGATTCGTGCCTGGCTCAAGGCCCATCACATATTCTCCTTTACCCCAATGTTGCCAGTTGGTAAGCCATGGCAATTGTTTTTTTGAAAAGCGAATAGCCACACCGAGATCAAGTTTGCGATTATACATACCACCCACGCACATGCCTGACTTGTCTTCAGCTACATCAATAAAAGCAACGTCTTCACCACTACCTTTATGGTCATCCATAGGAGCAGGACATGTTTTAAAATCATGGCTTTCATTAAATATCTTACTATCACTTTTTCGTGCTTGCCATGCTCCCTGCCAGATAATTTCTGTTCCCTCATCTATCAAGGGCCAACCAAAATTGAAATGATATAGAAGCATGTGAGGCGCTGGAGTATTACCACGATTCAATACTTCATCATGTATTTTTATAAATGTTTTTCCAATCGTCCCAGAAATGGTGCGTTTTAATTCAAGATTAGGTCCAAATATTTTTGTTTCTTTAATTCGTCCGGTAATACTAAAATCCATCTTGCCCGCTGCAGGATCCGGTTGAATAATTGACTCAAGTTCTGCTGGAATATTACTGATCAATCCATGCAACCCACGTTCGCCAAATGAATCTTCTTCAGGCCCACCCACATGGCTGAGGCCGCAGGTCACCAATAATCCTCCTCCAAAGGTTCTTAGCCAGTCAAGACCACGTTGTGAAAAAAGTTGTGGAGCAGAG
>JAHEMS010000436.1 GCA_024643595.1 Bacteroidota bacterium | reverse complement strand
AGCCCCTGATTTCAATACCTATTTTTCCGCTATAATTATTGAATGGATCTGATATATTATTTCGCATACCAACACCATTGTCAATGATACCCATATCCGCTGTGATTTTTGGTTCATCCGGAACAGGAATTCCCGCACTTGTATTAATGACGATTACAGGCAAGTTGGAAGAAGTAAAACTTTGAGCGGAAACACAAAGCCCTTTAGCCAGCAAAATTCCGATTAAGACGAAACATTTGGGTAAGTTATAAATCAACGTTATGCATTTAGAAAGGAAAGGTAACACAAGATCCGTTGTTTACTTACGTCAATCAAATAATTTTATGATCTCAAATTTCGAGATCTCATTACATTTTTCAAGGGAAATGTCAACTCGCGATTGCCTGGCTGATTAACTCTTTATTTTCAGTGGTGTAACAAACGAATAGAACAGATTCAATCGTATTATTTCGTTCCACAAATTTTCGAACGGTGTTCACAGCAATACGCGCCGCCTCCTGTTTAGGATATCCATATGCACCAGTACTGATGTTAGGGAACGCAATACTCTTACATTGGTGATCAACTGCTAATTGCAATGAGTTGCGATAACAAGATTCCAGCTTTTCTGCCTCCAGGTTATTTCCTCCATACCATACAGGCCCCACGGTATGAATTACGTATTTAGCCGGCAATTTTCCCGCTGTAGTGACTACCGCTTCACCCGTTTCGCAACCACCAATCTTTTTGCATTCTTCAAGTATTTGCTCCCCACCTTCCTGGTGTATCGCCCCATCCACACCAAATCCACCTAATAGAGTATTATTGGCAGCATTTACAATGGCATCCACCTTTACTTTAGTGATATCGCCAAGTACAACTTTCATTTTTTCTGATGAGTTCATATCTGCTATTTTTAAAATTGCCAATTAGCAAATGCATCCATCCACAAACGCCACCATGACCACTGCGAGGCGAAATTCATTAAAAGATGATCCGCTACAAATACAACAAGCGCGAGAATATATGGACGATGAATCTTTCCTGTTCGTTTATCATCATTTATTAAAATTAGGATAATTATTTCACAGATTGCGTAACTAATATTAAGTGATTTGTCGAAACTATTTATATACGGTATGATAAATAACATTCTTGTAAGGGCTGGGATCAGTGGACCCATAATCGTGCAAACCATATACCTCGCATGCAGTTGGATATTCTTCCTATTAACAATCGCCAGCACATAAAATAAAATGAATAATGGCAAAAGAGTAAAATCAATAAATGCCAGCTGGTATGGGATTATAGGAGGATAATTCTCCATGTTCACCAGCATGAGGTAAATCATATTCAATCCACTCACAAAAATCAACGGCACCAATATATATGTAACCTTCCCCAATGCCCGATGCCACTTTAAATTTCCCGAATGGTACAAGTAGGGTTGGATGATCAGCAGAAGTATCCATAAAGTGGCAGTAATTCCGTGAAGGTGATGTGCCACATCCGTTGTTGAAAGTCGACCGAAATAGGAAGGAAAAAATCCAATCGCAATAACAACCAGGGCCAGGATAAAATACAAAGAGGCGAAAGGATATACTGTCCTTGACTTTGATGCGTTCGTACTTGTCATGACTATCTCTGGCTGGATTAAAATTAAACAAAATTCTCAAGTGATGATAACCACTATCCAAAAAACGGATACTAGAAAGATAAGGATTGTTTGATCAATTCATGGTAAATTATTTTTTCACTCGAACCAATAATTTATCTTAGGGAATAAATCCAACTCACATGATATACAAAATCGCAATCGTCTTTATTTCCATCCTGCTGATTAACGCCTGTTCAACCCGGCAGGAATCAATAACGGTGGCTGATTATCAGCGTGCAGAAAAAATGCTTATTGTAAATACCAGCTCGCTGGTTTCAGGGATGATTTCTAATCCATCCTGGTTAGAAAACGACTTACTGTTTTATAAAACTTCAACCCTTGATGGCTGGATCTTTGTTATGGCAAACCCAACAACAAAGGAAAAGAAAAGTGCTTTCGATCATGAGAAGTTGGCAGCTGCCCTTGGCAATATGAACCTTAAAGATATTAATGCAAATAAACTTGAACTATCTCAGGTAGAATTCTCAGAGGATATCACCTCTATGTCATTCAATGTGCAAGGCAATCGGTATCAAGCAAACCTGACCAACTATGCAGTGACCAAAATAGATTCGCGTAAACGAAATGAGCATCTTTCGCCTGACGGCAAACTCGCGGCATTCATTAAAAATAATAACCTGTGGGTGCGGGATACAGAAACTGATAAAACAATGCAATTGACTTCCGATGGAAAAGAAGATTACGGGTACGCCACAAATAATGCCGGTTGGACCAGAAGTGAAATTCCCGTCTTGTTATGGTCGCCTAACTCTGACAAAATCGCTACGTTTCAACATGACGGACGTGGTGTAGGCGAAATGTATTTGTACAATACACAGGTAGGGCATTCTAAACTGGATAAATGGAAATATCCCTTACCCGGAGATAGTTTGGCTTTCCGAATCGAACGAGTAGTGATTCATGTAAAACCACAGCCCAAATTGGTCCGCTTAAAAATGCAACCAGATGCTCATCGTTCTACTATCAGCGATCATATCGCTTCCAGAAATGGAGAATTTCTGGATGTTGAATGGGCCTCTGACGGCTCGCAATTGTCATTCGTTTCTTCTACTCGTGATCATAAATCAGCTAAACTTCAGGTAGCTGATCCATCTACAGGTGAAGTTCGTTCTGTCATGGATGAAACCGTACAAACCTATTTCGAATCCGGAAGTAACGAGGTGAACTGGCATGTTTTAAATGAAACCAAGGAGGTAATCTGGTTTTCAGAACGAGATAACTGGGGACATCTTTATCGATATGATCTTATTACAGGCGAAGTTAAGAATCAAATCACCAAAGGAAACTGGCGAGTTTTGCAAGTTCTCCATATTGATAAGGTAAATCGTCTGATCTATTTTACAGGTGCCAATAAAGAAGAGGGGGATCCCTATTATCACTATTTATATTCTATAGATTTTGATGGCAACCAGTTAAAAAATCTGACCCCAGAAAACGCCAATCATACTGTTCACTTTTCACCATCGAAACTGTATTTCACAGATGAATACTCTACTCCTACTACTCCTCCTATTTCAGTTATCCGAAATCTAAATGGTGAAATCGTATCTGGATTAGAACAAGGTGATATCTCCCAGTTGTTAGCCAACGGCTGGGTTCCACCTACTCCATTCATAGTGAAAGCACGAGATAATGAAACCGATCTATATGGGTTGATGTATAAGCCAAGTAATTTCGATGCCTCAATAAAATATCCCATACTTAATTATTTGTATCCCGGACCACAGTCAGGGAGCGTGGGAAGTCGATCTTTTTCTCCATCCAGGGGAGATAAACAAGCGGTTGCCGAATTAGGATTTATTGTTGTGGAAGTTGATGCCATGGGCTCGCCAAACCGATCCAAATCTTTTCACGATGCCTACTATGGAAATATGGGCGACAATGGGTTACCGGATCAAATCAGTA
>JAHEMS010000435.1 GCA_024643595.1 Bacteroidota bacterium | reverse complement strand
CTCGTGCATGGTTTAAGCTGACCCATCGTGACATGGGACCACTTTCACGTTACCTTGGCCCTGAAGTGCCCAAGGAAGAATTGATCTGGCAGGATCCGATTCCGTCAGCGAACCATAAGTTGATTGATGATAAAGACATTGTTGATTTAAAAAGTAAGATTCAATCTTCCGGATTGTCCGTATCTCAACTGGTTTCAACTGCCTGGGCTTCAGCATCCACGTTTCGTGGTTCCGATAAGCGCGGAGGCGCCAACGGAGCGCGTATTCGTCTCGCCCCTCAAAATAAGTGGGAAGTAAATAACCCCGCGCAATTAGCCACCGTTTTGAAGACGTTAGAAGGTATTCAGAACGAATTCAACAAGGCACAATCCGGTGGTAAAAAAGTTTCACTGGCAGACGTAATTGTGCTGGGGGGTTGTGTAGGTATTGAGCAGGCAGCGAAAGCTGCTGGTCACAATGTAAAGGTTCCATTCACACCAGGTCGTGCCGATACCACACAAGAGCAGACGGATGTGGAATCATTTGAAGTACTTGAGCCTATCGCTGACGGATTCAGGAATTATCTGAAAGGTAAGTACACGATACCTGCTGAGGAACTGTTGATTGATAAGACACAGTTGTTAACGCTAACTGCACCCGAGATGACGGTTCTTATCGGTGGGATGCGTGTGTTGAACACAAACTTCGATCATTCAAAGCATGGTGTATTTACAAAACGTGCCGAGGCGCTTACCAACGACTTTTTTATGAACCTGCTCGACATGAGCACCACCTGGATGCCGACATCAGATGAGAAAGTTCTATTTGAAGGCAGGGATCGCAAAACTGGTTCTGTGAAATGGACGGCTACCCGGGTTGACCTCATTTTCGGTTCTAACTCAGAGCTTCGTGCCATTGCGGAAGTCTATGGATGTAGCGATTCACAGGAGAAATTTGTTCACGACTTTGTTGCCGCCTGGAACAAAGTGATGAATCTTGATCGTTTTGACCTGGCTTGATTTAAAGATAGTTTTTTTGTTTAAGGGGGGTAAAGGTGGCCTGGAAACGGGCCACCTTTTTTATTTGCTTTCTCAAAATTTATAATTCAGTTTCAATCCAAACATAGCCTGCTTATAATCATTGGTGAGATAGAACTCAGGGACAATGTTTAGTTTAGGGCTGCCGATATCTGATTCGATAAACAGTTTTAAGGTTTTGCCTGTAAACAAATCAGACCGATTGTGTACTAAAAATCCCGCGCCCAGTCCTGTCCACCGAGTACGGTCCTTACTGAAATTCATGGCATATGATAGGGACAAAAAGCTGGCTGGCCAGGAGAGATAATTCCCTTCGGTAGTGCGGCCGGTGAATAATTTAAGTTCGTAAAGTGCCGAGATGCGCTGATGGTTCTCCTTGTATCGGTTCGCAAAATAAAACGAGGTGGTAAAATTGAATTCAGGATAAAATTTATCCCGTATCAATCCAATACCGGCACCAGCATGCAGGCCCAGCATATCATTGGGTATGCGGTGAGTTGTCTGATCTTCCTCTACGTTGCCATCTTTAAATATGATTCTCGAAATGAGTCCAAATCGCATTTGTTGTTTTGTTTCCGGCTTATTGTTCAAGTGTGTGATTACCGATTCAAGATTTACATGGGAAAGTTCTGTCAAACGTTCCATCGAAGGTGCATAGATCCGGATCTCCGCTTCCTTCATTTTTATATGTACCTCCCATCCTGGCGGTAACAGCTCGACGATAGCTTGTTGGCTAACCGTTACTTTGGTCACCTCATCTTGAAACTCCTTTGCCAGGAGCGTATATTTCTCCTCTCCATTTTTGCTGTCGACATAGACCATGTCAATTTGCTGGGGCTTATTTCTGGCTGATTCAGTAAGACTCGAATTGATGTGATGGAGCATGTCCTCCAATTGGCTGGGGAAATTTCTAATCACCTCTTTATTATCCTCATACTTTCTGAGTTCAAAGGTGATGATTGATTGGTAATCTGGAAATTCCACACGGATTGAATCCGGCAACGATTTGGGTTGTGCCTGCAGGATACCTACCATAAGGCAAAATAATAGTGTGATGCTGGTATATAGCTTCATGATTTTAGGGTTTTACTTTATTGGTAATGATTACTTACTACGGGCGATGATGATGGTGTTATTTAATCGATCAACATATTCTTTTTCAGGTGTCTCCAGTTTACGGAATAATTTTTTCCTTTTTGCTTGGCTTACGATCTCCCGGGGATCAGAAAGACCGATCACGCCAACAATGGGTATAATTTTTTCTTTGGCCACCTCGGTGGATGTGGTCAATTCCGTTTGCCTAGCGGGGGTCACTTCTTCCTGATTAACTTCAAGATATTCCTGATGAGGCAAATGTTGAAGATCAACGGAAGACAGGGCAAGGTTATTTTCAGGCTTTACGTGGTGCATGGATGGTGTTGAAGAAATGATTTTTTTACTGGATACAAGGTCCGCCTCATTTCCGGCGGTTAAAATTTCAGGTACCTGTGTGGTACTGGTCTCATAGGAACTAAACTTGTTGAGAAGAACTGTTTGCTCATTCTCCAGCTGATACGCATTAAAGAGAAGGAGGAAGAGAACGGCAGCAGCATAATAGTAAAGCGTATAGGTTTTTTTTACCGGTGTAATCTGGTCGTTAATTTTTAGCCAAACCTCCGATTTATTCCATGAGATACGTTGTTGCTCAACACTTCGTATCTTTTTTGCAAGCAGATTATTGAAGTCAGGTTCCATAATGAAATCCCTCTTGATTAATTTTTCTTTTAAGTATTTGTTTGGCTTTAAACAACTGTGAGCGTGACGTGCTCTCATTAATGCCGAGCAGCTCCGCTATTTCACCATGATCGTATCCTTCTATGGTGAACAAGTTAAATACCGTGCGATATCCTTCCGGAAGATCAAGGATTAATTCATATAAATAGCCGGCATCGATATCCAGTAATACGACTGAATCATGTTCCAGTTTTTCAGCGTCCAATGTTTCAGTCAAAAAGAAGTTATGCCTTCTGCGCAAGGCCATTAATGCCTCATTGACCAGAATTTTATACATCCAGGATTCAAAACTTCCCTTATCGCGATAAGTAAATTTCTTTAGGTTACCAAAGATCTTTATAAATGCCAGCATGACAGCATCTTCTGCCTCTGCTACATCTTTCAAATAGCGTACGGCCAGGCGAAAGAAACGGTCTGCATAACAGTCGAAGAGCTGTTTTTGGACCTTGGGATCTCCTTTTTTACACTTTCTGATAAGTTCAATTTCGTCCACAGGCATTAGTTCATCACTCCTAAAATGCAGATCAGGCTGAATTCGTTGCCTGCCTTAAAAAATAATATTGATAGTATTGAGATGCCTCATCTGGCTTTTAAGTTTGATTTAGTACTACTTGCTCTGAATGGCTAACTACCGTAATAAGTAGAAGACGGATGATGTTATCTTAAAATAGCGATGGCCATCAAAATTTAATAAGATGTTCAAATCCATTCATGGCCTTGTCTACAAATCCGGGAGCCTTTATGCGATACCCCACAAAAATCTGAAAAGCCAATCG
>JAHEMS010000434.1 GCA_024643595.1 Bacteroidota bacterium | reverse complement strand
ACCCCAATAAATATCTTGCTCTGGTTCCCAGATGTCTTCACGTCCGCCACCAAAACCAAATGTTTTGAAACCCATCGATTCGAGCGCCACATTACCGGCAAGGATCATTAAGTCTGCCCATGAAAGCTTCTTTCCATATTTTTGTTTGATTGGCCATAGTAATAATCGCGCTTTGTCCAAGTTGCCATTGTCGGGCCAGCTGTTAAGCGGGGCAAAACGTTGACTTCCTGAGCCCGCTCCACCACGACCATCTTGAATACGGTATGTTCCCGCAGAGTGCCAGGCCATTCTAATGAAAAGTGGCCCATAATGTCCATAATCTGCTGGCCACCATTCTTGCGAATCAGTCATCAACTTTGTCAGGTCCTTTTTAACTGCTTTTAGGTTCAGTTTTTTGAACTCCTTCGCATAGTTAAAGTTTTTACCCATTGGGTTTGAATTGGGTGCATGTTGACGCAAAATATTTAGGTTCAGCATGTTTGGCCACCAATCCCGATTGGATGTGCCGGTTCCTGCACTGTGTTTTACGGGTCCTCCATGAAAAGGACATTTGCCTTCGCTTTTTGTATTATCTGCCATTGTTTTACTGTATAAGTGGTTACTAATTATATTTTTTCAAGGTCTCATTCAGCATTCCTAGTTAGGAATAGAAGAACAAAATTGCAATGATGAAAGTCATCATATACAAGAATACAATTGAATGATTGATAAATCAAATTGATTATATTTATAATCAAATAGTTTATTTCTATGACAATAGCTCACCTAGAATATATTGTCTCCCTGAATACACATAGTCTTTTCGTGTTGGTTCCTGAAAAGTGTTTTGTTACGCAAGCCATCTGTCAATCTCGTAAAATAGTTTTGAGTGGTGTGTGGGCCACAGTTAAACAAATTAATAGCAGTATTTCACTTAATAGTTTTAAAATAGGCAGCTTCTATGGACTAGTGTTGGACAACCATTGGGCGATAAACTGTTCGATAGAATTGTTACGCTTTGTGGAAAATTTCGAAGTAGAGACTTCACAGGAAATCAACAATATTTCCCAGTCGCGGGCATTACTATTCAATGGAAAGTATTTGGTTGGTAAGAATAAGGTTCAAGGATATGTAAAAGGAGCTACGGGTCAGCAGATCAGAAGAAATGTTAAAGAGGAGACCTTGTCAAAGGTATACAAAAAAAAGGATGTGGGATTGGCATTCCCTGGCGGTGCGGGTGTGAACATTACACTGAGTGAGAAATTTTTTCTTCAGACTGTAAATGAATTCATGCATCAAACTAACAGCTATTATAAGAATGGAATTAATAACCAGGTAAGCTGGGTTTGGGACTCAAACTATAAACAAGGAGGCATTCAGTGATGGAGATGTAGCGATTTACTTTTTAAAAAAAAATCTATGGATTATTTTCGTTCGCACATTAGCAAAATGATTTCGTGGTTGCTCATTCTGGCACTTCTGAATCTTAACTTCAGCTGTAATTATTATTACTACAAAGTCGAGAAAAAACCATCCATTGAGAAACTCGATTTGCTGAAAGAAAGCCCCAATTACTTGATTATTCATCAAAGTAAACAGGCATTTCATTTATCAAATGTGAAAGTAGATCAGGCAAATCAAACCATGAGTGGTGTGCTTCAGTTACTACCTCCTGACCATCTTAAATATATGGATACAAAAGAACGGCCTGGTGCTGCAAACCGATACTATAAGCAAAAGTCTGGTAAAAATATTGCAACACCTCAGGTGGTTAATGAGGTCCACATTTATGTTGATAACCTGGACCTTAATGCGAATCAGGAGTTGATCATTCCGTTTATCAACATTAAGAGAATTGAAATTTATGATCGGGATATTGGCACCACCATCATAGCTGCTTTTGGGACTTACTTGGCCGTAGGTTTGGTAATTGGATTAATTATTCTGCTGACTAAGAGTTCTTGTCCATTTGTTTATGTCAACAATGGTGAAGAATACGCGTTTGCCGGAGAAATTTACAGTGGAGCTATTTTTAAAAGCCTCGAGCGGGATGATTATTTATTGTTGCCACGAACATCCACTGAGGCAATAGACATCAATGTGGCAAACATGCTAAAGGAAGTGCAGTACGTGAATCAACTGAGTGTAATGGAGGTCAGTCATCCGCAAGGTAAAACAGTGTTGCCTGCACAGGATGGTTCTGTTCATATCATCAATACTCCTGTAAACCTGATACGTGCGGAAATAGGTACTGAAGATATTACAAGTGTTCTGAAAAAGCAGGACAGCATTGACTTTTCTTTCAATACTGAAAGTCAGGAAGATTATTTCAATAATGTGGTACTAACTTTTCCGCGTGAAGGCAATACGCGAGAAGGTCACCTCGTGCTGCACACCAAAAATTCATTGTGGGGTGATTACGTATTTGGTGAATTCACTAAACTCTTTGGCACATCTTACGACAGTTGGATTGACAAACAAAACAAAAGGACTGAACCTGCCATGAAGAACTGGAAAGAAGAACAAGGTCTTGTTATGCAGGTGTATCTCGAAACAAAAGCGGGATGGAAACTTGTTGACAACCTCGATCTGGTCGGACCGCTGGCTTACCGCGATTTGGTTGTGCCGATTGATTTGTCAGATCATACGGGTGATGAGGTTAAAATCAAACTCACCACAGGTTTTATGATGTGGAACCTGGATTACGCAGGGCTGGACTTCACGGCCGATGAAGGATTGAAAGTGCGTCACATGAAACCAACGATGGCCACTACGCACGAGGGATCCGATGTGTTAGCACTCATTCAAAATAACGATGCTGACTATTTGATTCAGAAAAATTTAGGTGATCAGGTTAACGTGTTGTTCCCCAAGAGTAAGAAACTTCCCGGTGTTGACTATAACTACATCCTTCATTCACGAGGATATTATAACCACGTGCGTGAATATACCAGTGACCCTCAACGGCTCGAATTACTCACCTTTAAATCTCCTGGTAGGTTCTCCCGATTCTCGAAGGAGAAACTGGATGAGATGAACATACTTTTACAGCACGCTGAAATTTCTGCTTCTACAAAAATATCTGATCAATGAATCTTTCGGAGCAACATAACCCCATGATCAACGGTCTTCAATTAAAAATTGTAATTCGTTTATTGAAGCTTCATATTTTTTTGGTTGTATTAGCGTACACACGTTCATGGAAAAGAACAGTTCGTGTTGTGAACATTATTCGTGAGAAAATCAGACAGTACCGCGGCCCCAACTCCATTCAAAAAGTAGCCAAGGTAAATGGTAGATATCATTGGGATATGTATGGAGAAGGATGGCCTTCCCGTGCGTTTGTACGGAATGTAATGCGTGAATGCAAGCGCATTGAATCTGTTAGTGAGCATGCGGGTATGCGCAATGTGCTTATGGCTATTACTACTAAATGCCCGCTTCAATGTGAGCATTGTTTTGAGTGGAATAATCTTAACATTAAAGAGCGACTTTCATTTTCTGATCTCACCACCATTATTGAAAAACTAATCGATTACGGTGTAGGACAAATTCACTTTGGCGGTGGAGAGCCGATGATGCGCTATGAGGAAATCCT
>JAHEMS010000433.1 GCA_024643595.1 Bacteroidota bacterium | reverse complement strand
CTCGCAAATGAAGCGAAGTATTGAATTGGTGAAATCGGAATTGCAAAAACTTCGGGACGAGCCACTCGGAGTGAAACAACTCTCAGCAAGCAAGGAACAGATCCTTGGCCAGATTGCCATAGCTGAAGAAAATAATATCAATTTTATGATAATGATGGCCAGGAATCTGCTCGATCAAGGCCGCGTGACTTCTTTGGAGGAAATTTTTGATCGCGTGCATAATACAACATCAATTCAACTTCAGGAATTGGCGAACGAAATGTTTAATGAAAGGAGGCTGAGTTACCTGATTATGGAACCGACAGAGTAAACTATGGATTTTTTACCCGATGATTTACAAAAGTATGTGGCAGTCCATACTTCTCCGGAATCAGCACTACTGTCAAAAATAGCACGTGACACGCATGCAAAAATATTAATGCCACGAATGCTTTCGGGCCATGTGCAAGGAAGGTTTCTTTCCATGATGAGCAACCTGATCAATCCTACAAATATTCTTGAGATTGGAACTTATACTGGGTATTCGGCCATTTGCCTGGCCGAGGGGTTGTCTTCAAATGGCAAATTGGTGACTATTGACGTCAATGAAGAGTTGGAAAGTCGTGTTAGGGGTTATTTTAAGGAGGCGGGAGTTGCTGAAAAAATAGATTACCGCATTGGCGATGCAATAAAAATCATTCCTTCACTTGACTTAGTATTTGATTTGGTATTTATCGATGCCGATAAGGAGAATTATTCGAACTACTTTGACCTGGTTTTTCACAAACTTCGCCCTGGTGGATTAATTCTTGCTGATAATGTCCTGTGGAGCGGAAAAGTTGTAAAAACGAAGCCTGATAAAGACACCCGGGCGATGCTGGAATTTAATCGAAAAATTAGGGATGATCATCGCATTGAATGTATGTTGTTGCCTTTGCGGGATGGCATTATGATGATTCGCAAACTGTAATACTGTTTAGTTACTTACTTTTTATATATCTTTGCAGCATGAGATTTTTTGCAGCCGCACTCATTTTTTTTGGAGTTGCTGCCTCATACGCGCAAACTCCACAAGTGCCACATAAGATGCATTTCGCAGATATGACGCTCACTATTCGTGATGATGCCAGGCGCGAAATTCAAAAAGATGTAGACGCACTGACCAAGTCATCTAAATATTTTGGAATCAAGGTAGAACGAGCCAGAACGTATTTTCCGTTTATTGAAAAAGTTTTTGCGGAAGAGCGATTGCCTGATGATTTCAAATACCTGGTTCTTCAGGAAAGCGCGCTGATAGCCGATGCTGTATCGGTTTCCAACGCGGTTGGCTTTTGGCAGTTTAAAGATTTTACTGCCATGGAAATGGGTTTACGCGTTGATGAGCAAATTGACGAACGTATGAATATCGTCTCAGCAAGTCGCGGGGCGGCAAAATATCTGAAGCAAAGTAATTTTATGTTTAACAACTGGCTATATGCGCTACAGGCATACCAAATGGGTGCAGGTGGTGTAAAGCGTAGTGTTGGCGATGAATTTATTGGAGCCAGACACATGGATATTACATCCGATACCTATTGGTATGTTAAAAAATTTCTTGCCCATAAGGTGGCCTATGAAAACGCTGTAAGTGGGGAGCCACAAGTAAAGGTAGAAGCAATCAGTCTACAGCAGCAGAAATCGGTGAAAGATCTTGTAAGGGAGTTGGGAATGGATGAAGCTGAGCTAAAAGCAAGTAATAAATGGATTCGTTCGGATATCATTCCTGGTGATCGGCCTTATGTATTGGTTTTGCCGAAAGGAAAGTACAATGCGGACTTTAATACCTTGGTAGTTTCAACTCCGGTGGATGTTTCCACCGCTGCTGCCAAAGTCGTCAGCACGGACATGTCGATTAAGAAGGAAATAAATGGAGTGGGGATCATTCAGGCAATTCAACATGAAAATCATTCGGCCATCGCTTCAAGAGCCGGTCTTAGTTTAACTCGATTCTTAAAGTATAACGATATTTCAATTGCTGATCCGATTATTGCTGGAGAATTTTATTTTACGGCTAAAAAGAAAAATAAATCAAAGACTATCACGCACACCCTTCTAAAAGGAGAAGACTTATGGAAGGTAAGTCAGTACTATGGCGTTACCTTAAAAAGAATTCAAAAAATGAATAGACTTAAGCCTGATGATCAACTCAAGTCAGGAGATGTGGTATGGGTGGGCGCACGAAAACCATCGGATCAGCCTAACGAACAGGCCGTCGTTGCTGTTGTGCCCGAACAGCAAAACAATCAGGGAGACTTTTTTGATTGGGAAGTAAATCCAGGGCAATCACAAAATGAAGAAAAAAGTATTCCAATATCATCAAATAGTACAGCCTTGCAGACTGAAAAGATTATACTAAGTAAAAGTGGCCCAATAAAATCCAATGCGGATACTAATGTTCATACAGTGGTTCCTGGGGAAACGCTTTATTCTATTTCGAAACAATATCATGTCGAAGTTACCCAGCTATTGAAATGGAATAATTTGGATATTGCACAAAGCCTCAAGCCAGGTCAGGAATTAATTACGATAGACACTAGCGTATTGGCAAAGCAACCTCAGACTATGACTCCTGGCAGCGCACTAAATGATCAACTTGTCGTTCATGAGGTGAAGACCACGGATACACTGTACAGCGTTGCCCGTCAGTACAATGTTACCATTAAAGAGATCATGGATTGGAATGGCAAGTCTGATTTTTCCCTTTCACGGGGTGAGAAACTAAAGATTCTGTCCAAATAATCACATGTTTTAGAATAAATGCATTTCTGATGGACTTCGTGTTCATTCTGAAATAGTTCTGTATGTGTTAAAAAACAATAAATTTGCAATCTTTGAATAATTATTCTGTTCCTCTAAATAACTTTTGAAGTGAAATCAATTGATCTTGTTTTGTTGGTGGATGATAATGATACTGATAATTTCATCAGCAAACGCATTATCGAGATTACAAAGTTTGCTGAGCGTGTGGAAGTCAAAAGTTCTGGAAAAGGAGCACTTGATTATTTACGAGCACACCAGAATAATCCAGTACAAATTCCAAGTATTATCTTCCTGGATATAAATATGCCCATCGTTGATGGATTTGTATTTCTCTATGAATTTGAAAAATTCAATGAATTGGTAAAGAATAAGAGTAAAGTCATCATTTTGTCAAGTTCTGACAATAAGCGTGATATTGATAAAATAGTAAATAACAATCACGTCATCAAATTTATAACCAAGCCTCTCACTGAGATGGCACTTGATGAAATCAAACTAAATAATATTTGATCTTTTCCGATTAAGCCTTAAACAAACTTTAATAATATGAAATCTAAAATCATATTTATCATTATAATTATTTCATTGACCGCCTTTACCGTTACGGAGGCACAAGTAATAAAGATTGATTCCACCTCCCATTGGAAAAAAGCCTTCAGGAGCGGTTTAAATATTAATCAGTCTTCGTTTTCATCAAATTGGAAAGCAGGGGGTGTGAATTCTTTTGGATTTACTGGTTTGCTCAATTACCGGGCGAATTATAAGAAGAACAAAACAGCTTGGGATAATCAATTCGACTT
>JAHEMS010000432.1 GCA_024643595.1 Bacteroidota bacterium | reverse complement strand
GCATCTAACTTTTCTACGTGCACCATCACCCATCCCCGACCGGCATTACTGAACGCTGCTCCAAACTCATGATAGTTGTGACTGTCATCGGTAGCCAAACCAAACATCAATGGTTGATTCCGCTTTACATAGGCAATATTGATTTTATCCCACATCGCTTCCATTCCAAGATGAATGGAGTCACCATAGTTACGAACCATCGGGTGGCCATTATATACCTCAAAGAATAACTCTCCTCTCAGACTGATCATATCATCCACTGTAATTCCCCAAAAAAAGTTGGGATGGTTGATGTGGGTAAACATTGGGACACCGGTGCGTTCGCGTTGTTGCAATACAGCATCGACTGTCAGTTGCATAGCTTCGGCCACTGATGTAGCTGCTGGTGGTGCAACAAACTCCTGAAGATTAGTGGCATTAATGTGCACCGGCTTATCATCAACACTATTCGTTATTTCCTCTGAAGGTATGATCAAAAACCCATTGCTCTCCATCTTGCCTTTATACTCTTCAAAGGTTTTTAGTTTCACCTGGATACGCCCCGTATCTGATTTGTACATCACCCATTCTTCACCAAATTTCTCCAGGTAATTCTTAAAGCTATTTTCATACAGTGGACTTTTCGTAATCAGCTTCCATTTCTCATCACGGGCAATCGTATTATGATCCGACAAGGCCACAAAATGATAACCATTGGATTTATACCAATCCAGCACCATTTCAGGAAACTCATCGCCGTCACTCCAGTATGTGTGCGTGTGAAGATTGCCTTTGTACCAATTCATTTTTTTTTGTTCAAAAAATGAACATGTGGAAAGTGTTAAAAGTATCAAAGGAGCAATCATGCTGATTTTCCTGTATGTATTCATCGTCTTTATATTTTTAGGAGATTAAAAATAATGGTTCTTCCTGTGATATCCATTTTAAATTGACTTGCCGCTCAACTACCGTATCATGCGCTGGCCAATAATAATTCTTTTGATCATGCCCTCATAATTCTATCTTTCATAAAATAATATTTATGAAGCATCTTCTATTTCTCATTTACCTGATTAATACCATAGCCTTTGCGCAGCAGGAAATCCCACTTTATAAAGGAGCTGTTCCAAATTCTCAGACACCGTTAACTCCATTGGATACATCAATGGTAAAAGGAGCAAAAGATGGCATTGATCGGGTGGTTGGAGTCGTTCGTCCAACACTCACCATTTTTCTACCGGATCCATCCAAAGCAACAGGCTCCGCAGTGATTATTTGTCCAGGTGGTGGATATGGAATCCTTGCCATTGGACATGAAGGCTATGATATGGCCAAGCGATTCAACCAGGAAGGAATTGCAGCTTTCGTTTTAAAATACCGGTTGCCGAAAGGGGATATCATGAAAGACAAAAGCGTAGGACCATTACAAGATGCACAACGTGCCATGCAGCTCGTTCGTGAAGAAGCGAAACAGTGGGGTATCAACCCCAACAAAATTGGAATCTTAGGATCATCCGCGGGCGGACATCTTGCTGCCAGTGCAGGCACGCATTACAATGATGCAAAAATTATGAATCCTAAAAACATTAGTCTGCGACCCGATTTTTTGATTTTGAACTATCCGGTAATATCCTTTTCCGACAGCCTGACACACCAGGGTTCCCGACAAAATTTAATTGGAACCAAAACATTTTCTGGAGATGACTATCGAAATGGTAAAGTGCCAACGAAAGCGAAAGATCTTGGCATGTCAGAAGCTGATGTCACTTACTTCTCCAACGAGCTGCAGGTTACTTCAAAAACACCAACCACCTTTATTACTTCCGCACTTACTGACCAGGCCGTTCCGGTAGGAAACTCGCTGGAATTCATTTCAGCGTTGCAACAGAATAAGGTTCCGGTTGAAGTTTTTTTCTACGCGAAAGGAGTCCATGGTTATGGTATGATCAATCCACAATCAAAAGGCGAACAATGGATTGATGCTTGTCTACGATGGATCAGGAAAAATTTTGATCAGCCGCCTATGGATTGGGCCAATTTGAAACGATTTCAGGAAGAAAATAAAAAAGCCATGCCACCGAAACCAAATGAGAATCGTGTCGTGTTTATGGGTAATTCAATCACCGAAGGTTGGAGCAAATTTGATCCAGGTTTCTTTGAAGGTAAACCGTATTTCAATCGCGGCATCAGCGGACAAACTACTCCGCAAATGGTCCTGCGATTCAAGCAAGATGTGATTGATCTAAAACCCAAAGTGGTGGTAATTCTAGCAGGCATCAATGACATTGCGGGTAACACAGGGCCAATGACCTTGGAACAAACTGGTGATAATATTATCGCTATGGCACAATTGGCAAAGGCTAACCATATCAGCGTTGTGCTATCTTCTGTCATTCCAGCCTTTGATTTTCCATGGAGGCCTGGTTTAGAGCCAGCGGAAAAAGTAGTAACCCTTAATAAAATGATTAAGGAGTATGCCAGTAAAAATAATATGGTGTACCTGGATTATTTCTCAGCGATGTCAGACGAACGGCATGGGCTTAAGAATGAATTAGGGTATGATGGTGTGCATCCCAACCTCGAAGGTTATAAAGTGATGGCGCCATTGGCAGAGAAAGCGATAGCAGCAGCATTGAAACAAAAGTAATCACCAGCCTTGTTTCAATCCCTGTTTTAAAGCTCTTTCATATTTCTTCTTATCAAATCGGTATAGGTAAGGGGCCTTATGTGCCCCACCTGTCCTGCGTTCTTTTAGTCGTTCAAAAATTTCCAGTGCCAACATTCTCTTTTGAAAATTCCTTCTATCCAACGATTCATCAAGAATGGTTTCGTATAAACGCTGCAATTCAGGCATGGTAAATTTTTCCTGCAGAAGATTATATCCCACCGGATGATCGTTCAAATCCATTCGCAAAGATTCCAGTGCCTTTTTAATAATCTCTTTATGATCATAGATTAAAGCGGGAACTTTATTAATATCCCACCATCGGCATTCCGTACTAAGGATATCCGGCTGGGGGTTAACCTTTGAAAATTCAACTAACGCGTAATAACCAATGGAGATAAATCGCTTGTTTACCCAACTTCTGGCATCGGGGATCTTTTTCCCTTTTTCCCGGTTTGGATGACCAAATGTGTAAAACTGCCGGAGATAAATATGATCCAGGCCCGTTCTTTCTTCAAGTGTGCGTACTGCTGAATCATCCACAGACTCTTCATGCTTTACAAAGCCTCCGGGCAAGCACCATTGACCGCCTTTCCATTTTAGCAATAAAACTTTCAGCTGGTTTTCATGAAATCCGAATATCACGCAGTCCACAGATACATGCGGTAAAAATACCTGGTCGCCTCGCTGATAAAAATCTTTTAAATGAATAGTCTCCATTAATCCAGTTAGTACAAATGCCTGAAATATGACATCGGGCGAATTCTTTTGGCAATCTATAAAGTAAAGTGGAAAAGTCAATCAAAAAAATAGTACTATTGCGTCCAATATACACAATGAATTATTTTACCTCACTCCCATGCAAAGACTCTTAAAATTCCTGCTTTATTTCCTTCTTAGTTTAGTCTTTATAATTTTAGTCGGAATCTCTTATCTGTATTTT
>JAHEMS010000045.1 GCA_024643595.1 Bacteroidota bacterium | reverse complement strand
TCTTGATCTTACCCACTTGCGTGATAAGGTCGCAAAAAATATTTCACAAGAAGATCTATTTGATGGCACTATCCTGGAGAACATAACTCTTGGCAAGCAAGGAACCACCGTGCACGATGCGATTCACTCACTGGAACTAGTGGGGTTAAGTGACGTTATTAATTCGTTTCCAAAAGGGTTGGAAACTCCTGTGATCAGCGGAGGCAAAGGCTTTTCAAAAACCATGATCAATAAACTTATCCTGGCGCGTTGCCTCGCGAAGAAACCAAATCTCATTATACTAAATGAATTCTTTACCCCATTATCCAAATCGGACAAAATGGAGCTACTTGCTTGTATCACCAAATCACTAACATCGTGCACAGTCATTATCGTATCAAAAGACCCTCTCATTATGAGTGCCTGTGATCGTGTTATTATCCTTGAAAACGGGCAGATTAGGAAAGCAGGAACCATGGATGAACTTACTCATTCACAATTATTCAACGACCTTATATAATTAATCCATGTTAAAGATCTCACGTAAATCTGTAGAAAAAATGATACCGCAAGACCGGCTTTATTCCTTGCGTTCATTGGATACACCGATGGCTGGAAAAATATTAGCCCGCTGGTTAATTGTAATAGGAATCATTTTCCTTATTGTTCTTTTTTTACCCTGGCAGCAAAATATCAGAGGTAAAGGAAAAGTTACCGCCCTTTCACCACGCAATCGGCCACAAACCATTGAAACCATTATTGCCGGTCGGATTCAAAACTGGAAAGTACAGGAAGGCCAGTTTGTAAAAAAAGGTGATACCATTGCCATTATAAGTGAAGTGAAAGAAAAATATTTCGATCCACAAATGCTTAATCGCATGCGCGAGGTGATACAGTCAAAAGAAAACAGTTTACAATCCAAAGATCAGAAAGCGCAATCGCTGAGAAGACAGATCACCGCGCTACAGGATGGAATGCGCACGAAGACAGAACAAGCCAAAGCAAAACTGGAAGCGGAAAGGGTTAGATTCAATAACGCAAAAAATCAATATGAAAGAAATCAGAAATTATTTGAGGCCGGAAACATTCCCCTGACGAAGTTTCAAGACATTGAATATAAATACCAGGGAGCTGAAGCGGACTTTGTAAATGCCGAAATTGAAATCGATCGCGTGCAAGCTGAGTCGTTGGATAAAATCAACAAGGCCGAATCTGATCTTAACAATACACTCGGTGAACAATTTGAAACATTAGCTGACCTCGCTAAAATGCGTAATGAGCTCGCAAACATGGAAATACGCAGTCAGCAATATTTTATTCTCACTCCGCAAGATGGTTTTGTCATAAAGGCAACTCAGGCAGGTATTGGAGAAACTATAAAGGAAGGGGACCCTGTCTGCACCATAATGCCTCAATCAAATGACGTAGCTGTTGAAATGTACGTAAGGGCTATGGATGTACCATTGGTCAGTAAAGGCAGAAAAGTAAGGATTGAATTTGATGGTTTCCCTGCACTTCAATTCAGTGGATGGCCGAGCGCCTCCGTTGGTTCCTTTGGCGGTACTGTAGAGGTTATCGATTATGTCAATTCTAAATCCGGTGAATTCAGAATCCTGGTGGTTCCAGATAGAAACGATGAGCCGTGGCCCAGGCAAATTCGAAATGGCTCTGGCACACAAAGCTGGATTATGCTAGATGATGTGCCTGTATGGTATGAAATCTGGCGTCAGCTTAACGGGTTTCCTCCGAGCTTATATGAAGAACCTTTTGATGAAAAGTTAGAAAATGCAAAAGACCCGAAATATTCCGAATCATCTAAAATAAGGAAATGAAAAAGTTTATTTCTATTCTTGGATTCTCCCTGCTATGTGGATTATCGTTCGCGCAAAATACGTTTGACTCCTTATTCGTCCTGCCTGACAGCGTAACCGCATTCAGTCTTGAAAACCTGTATGCCTCAATGTTGGAATATCATCCCATCGTGAAGCAAACAAAATTACTTTCTGAATTAGCAAGGCAGGAAGTACGGATGGCTCGTGGTGCCTTCGATCCCAAACTCGAAACGAGATTGAACATGAAGGAATTCGATGACAAAAATTATTATAAAAAGTGGTCAGCCTCTTTTACTGTACCTGTTTGGTTTCCTGTGGATCCGAAAATTGGAATTGAAAGAAATAGCGGCGCTTATCTCAATTCAGAAAGTTCCTTGCCCTCCTCCGATAATTATCAGCAACTTTTCACTGGAATATCGCTTCCTATTGGCCGCGGTCTATTCACTGATGAGCGAAGAACTGCCATGCAACAGGCAAAACTTTTTACTAAAATGGCAGAAGCCGAACAAATCAAACTGATTAATAAAATACTTCTTGAAGCAGCGAAAAATTACTGGCAATGGTATTATGCCTTCTATGACTTTCGACTGCTCGACCGCAATGCTGTAATCGCTGAGGAAATTTTTAGTCGTGTAAAGTTAAATGCTCAGTTTGGGGAAGCCAGCATAATGGATACTGTTCAAGCTAAAATCACCTTGCAACAACGCCTGGTCGAGCGGCAGGAAGCTTACTTAGAATTTATCAATTCAGGCATCCAAATTTCAAACTATTTATGGGATACAGAAAACAATCCACTTCAACTCGCTGATAGGGTTGCCCCCGTTTTGGTCTTAAATGATGGTGAATTGCTTTCTGTTCATACCTTGGATGAATTATCCTATCAGGCAAAAGAGCGCCACCCTGATCTGATTAAATTAAATGTAAAGCTGAGTCAACTGGAAGTGGACCGTAAACTTGCCGCTGAATACTTAAAGCCAAAACTTGATTTAAACTATAATTTTATCAACCAGCCGATCAACGCACAAGGAGAATTTCAATCCTTTACCTTTAGGAATGATTATAAATTTGGACTCGACTTCGCTATGCCCATTCTGATTAGAAAAGAAAGGGCGAAACTAGCCCAGACCAAAATTAAAATTCAAGGAATAGAATATGAGCGTACACAAACTGAACGCGAGATCATCAACCAGATAAATTCAGTATATAATCAGTTACTCTATACCAATCGCATTTTGAAACAACAGACTTCTGTAGCGGAAAATTACGATCGATTATTAAAAGCTGAAATGTTAAACCTGGAAAACGGAGAAAGTGATTTATTCAAGATCAACGTCCAACAGGAAAAACTCATTCAATCGCAGTCCAAGTTACTTAAACTTAAAGCTGAATATGAAAAAATGAAAGCCACGCTATATTGGGCCGCTGGCGTAAGGAATCTCAATTTCCAACAAAATTAACTGCACTCTTTTCCCAGCGTTTATGCTGCCTATGCATTCAACTGGTTATATTTAGTGGTTAATTAACTGAAAAGTAAAGCATGTTTGTAACCAAGCAAACTACTTCAACAATAAAAAAAGTATGTGTCACAGGACCTGAATGCACGGGCAAATCAGATCTCTCCAGATTTTTAGCGGAATACTTCAAAACCGCCTGGGTACAAGAGTATGCCCGCGCCTACCTGAATAAACTGAATCTTCCTTACCATCAAGCCGATCTCACAAAAATTGCCCATGGCCAACTTCGCATGGAAGATGAATGGCTCAACGAATCCAATCGAGTGATGATTTGTGACACCAACCTAATCACCATTAAAATTTGGAGTGAGTTCAAGTTCGGTAATTGTGATCCGCAAATTATTGAGAAGATGAATTCACGCACCTACGACCTTTTTCTATTGTGTGATATTGATCTGCCGTGGGAAGAAGACCCTCAACGCGAGCATCCGGATAAGCGTGAACAACTATGGACAATTTACAAAAATGAAGTATCGAAAACTGGAGTTCCCTATACTGTAATCGGTGGTGATCGTCAAGCAAGAACTTCAAAAGCCATTAAAGCAATTCAAGAATTATTGCTGTGATCTATTCTGGTTTCGAATGACTGAATTAAAACTAAATCCTTATGCCGCCCTAAGGGTTCGCGACTTCAGAATATTTATTATTTCTCGCCTATTTATTACGCTTGCAATTCAAATACAAGGCGTCGTGGTTGGATGGCAGATTTATGAAATCACAAAGGATCCCCTTTCATTAGGTTTGATTGGATTAGCTGAAGCATTACCTGCCATTACTGTTTCCCTTTACGCAGGGCACCTGGCTGATATTGTGGAACGAAAAAAAATTATTTTATTCTGTGTTGCCATACTATCGCTCTGTTCACTAACCCTCGTGTACTTCACCACAGACACTGGTGCCTTTATTTTGAAAAATGGAACTTTCCCGATTTACTCGATTATTTTTTTTACCGGCTTAGCCCGTGGATTTCTATCGCCCGCCAATTTTTCATTCATGCCACAATTGATCGATCGAGCGCTCTACCAAAATGCCATCACTTGGAATAGCACCATCTGGCAGGGTGCGGCTGTTGGTGGACCGATGGTTGGCGGACTGATTTATGGTTTTTTCGGGATCACCGCAGCTTATGCCACCGATGCCATTCTCGTGATGATTGCAATTATCGGGTATTCTATTATACCTAACCGGCCAATACCCCCAGTTAGTGAAGAACAAGGTATTTATGAAAAAATTAAAGCCGGAATTAAGTTTGTATTCAAAAATCAAATTATTCTGAGCGCCATCAGCCTCGATTTATTTGCTGTGTTGTTCGGCGGTGCTGTTGCATTGCTACCAATCTTTGCTGATGAAATTCTTCATGCTGGAAAAATCGGCCTGGGCTTCCTGCGATCGGCACCTGCCATTGGCGCTTTGATCATGGCTGTTTATATCACCTACCATCCTATCCGTAAACAAATTGGAAATATTTTACTATGGTGCGTTGCTGGTTTTGGATTCTGCATGATCGGTTTTGCGCTCTCCACCAGCTTTATCCTTTCCATGATCATATTGATTCTAAGCGGCATGTTTGACTGTGTGAGTGTTATCGTACGAGGTACACTCATTCACACCTTGACTCCCGACAACATGAAGGGAAGAGTTTCTGCGGTGAACAGTATGTTTGTTGGCTCTTCCAATGAAATTGGTATGCTTGAGTCAGGGGTGACTGCAAAATTATTGGGTGTTATTCCATCTGTCATATTTGGTGGATGCATGACGCTCGCAGTGGTTGCTACCACAGCCTGGAAGGCCACTAAACTTCGGGCGCTGGACAAAGTTCATTGATTTAAAGGCGTAGCCTTTTAACAATTAAGCTTCGCATTCAGCACAATCATATATGAATTAAGTCTTAAAAGGAATAAATTCATTTTCAATAAACTAAACCGCGAATAACATGACCACTCGTAGATCATTTTTCCAAAAAGCATTAGGTATGGCTGGTGTTGTTTCGCTTACGCCTTTAATGAGCAGGGCCATCTCTGAAGATATATCCGATACCCTTCTTTCGCTTAACAGACTTACCCCATTGGATGCTGCTACCGATGATGATCTTTGGGCACGAATGGCGCAAGCTTACACCGTTACTCCAAACATACTTAATCTCAACAATGGTGGAGTAAGTCCTCAACCAAAAGTTGTTCAGGATGCCGTAGATCGATATTATCATTTAAGTAATGAGGCTCCTACCTATTATATGTGGCAGATTTTAGATCGTGGTCGCGAGCCCCTTAGAAGAAAGCTGGCCGACCTGGGGGGTGTTAGTCAAGAAGAGCTGGCCATCAATCGCAATACGACAGAAGCACTCGCAACATTCACCTGGGGAATTGATATGAAACGTGGTGATGAAATTGTTATGACAAAACAGGATTATCCAAACATGATTAATGCCTGGAAACAACGTGAGGCACGAGAAGGGGTAAAGATCAATTGGATTAATTTGAATTTACCGGTAGAAAATGACGATGTAGTAATTAAAGCATATTTAGATGCCACCACACCTCAAACAAAAATCTGGCACATCACCCATCTGATTACATGGACGGGGCAAATCCTTCCCGCTGCAAAACTTTGTGCCGAAGCTCGTAAGCGTGGCATCATCAGTATTGTAGATGCCGCTCACTCATTTGCACATCTGGATTATAAAATTTCTGATCTCCATTGTGACTATTTTGGAACGAGTCTTCACAAATGGTTATGCGCTCCATTTGGCACTGGGCTTATGTATATTCGTAAACCCCTGATAGAAAAAACATGGCCTATATTCGCGAACGATAAACCTCAGAGCCCTGACATCCGGAAGTTTGAAGCGTTGGGAACAAGATCATTCGCACCCGAACAAGCCATTGGACAAGCCATTGATTTTCATAACGCCATTGGTAGCAAGAGAAAGCAAGAGCGCCTTCAATATCTGAAGCAATATTGGTGTGAAGCGATTTCAAAAAATTCACGGATAAAAATTCATATCTCGTTGAAACCTGAATATTCCTGTGCCCTTGGAACATTCAGTATTGATGGAATGGACGTAGGAGATATATCCAGCAAACTAATGAGTAACTATGGAATTCATACCGTATCCATTAAGTGGGAAAACATCAATGCCGTACGGGTAACTCCCCATGTTTATACTACTACGAAAGACTTAGATCGGTTTATTGATGCTGTAAATACGATCGCCGCTTCCTAAACTATTCCTATCAATTAAATAAATTATGCCCGCCCAAATCAATTTATTCAAGATATGTTATGACGATCCACTCATCAATTTCTGATTTTATTTCACGGTGTTAGGGCGTAGTTTTAAATCATCTATCTACTTTATGAAATTTATATTTCTTCTTTCTCTTTTACTTTTATTGGGCTGCGGTGAAGAGTCCGACAGTAAAAACGAACTAACTCTTTCAGGATTAGAAAAACCTGTCGAGATTATTCGTGATGAATATGGAGTGAATCATATTTATGCCCTCACTGAACATGATCTTTTTTTCGTTCAAGGCTACAGTGCAGCCAAAGACCGACTGTTTCAATTTGAAATCTGGCGAAGGCAAGCCAGTGGAACAGTATCCGAAATATTAGGTGCCCGTGAATTGAAACGCGATATCGGGGTTCGCTTATTTAAATTTCGAGGAGACTTAAATAAAGAATTCAGTCATTATCATCCGCGAGGCGTGGCTATTATTAACGCATTTACCGATGGTATCAATGCCTATGTCGCTGAAACAGAAAAAGACCCGTCGCTCTTAACCATGGAGTTTGAATTGCTTGGAATAAAACCGGGATATTGGACTCCGGACCTGGTTGTTTCAAGGCATCAAGGTTTGCTCGGCAATCTTCCCAGTGAATTGCAGATTGGCAGAGCTGTTGCCCTGTTGGGCCCCGAACAAGTGAAGCGGATCAAAGTATTTGAGCCCGGCGAACCAGATATTACACTTGATCCTGGCATTGATCCGGATGGACTGTTTGAACCAATTACTGAATTGTATGATGCCTTTAGAAAGCCTATAGCATTTCAGCCGGAAGATCTTCTTGCTCATTCCAATATTGATCAAAATAAATATCAATTGCTTGCTCTCCAGGATCAACTCGCCTACGAAGAAATGAACACGCGTGAGCTAAGTTCTATCGGAAGTAACAACTGGATGGTGAGCGGCGCCAAATCAGAAAGCGGTTCGCCCATGTTAGCTAATGATCCACATCGGGCACTCGCCATTCCCTCGCTGCGCTATATGGTTCATCTGAATGCCCCTGGATGGAATGTAGTAGGCGGTGGTGAGCCCACCATCCCTGGCGTTTCAATCGGTCATAATGACTTTGGTGCCTGGGGCCTTACGGTGTTTGAAGTAGATGGTGAAGATATTATGGTCTACGATTTAAATCCTGCTAATCTTAATCAGTATAAATACAAAAATACATGGGAAGAAATGTCAATCATCCAGGACACTATTCATGTGAAAGAATCCGCTGATGTATTTGTTGAACATAAATACACGCGACATGGACCTGTCACTTTTGTCGATACGCTCAGAATAAAAGCATACGCTATTCGGTGTGGCTGGAGAGAACCCGGTGGCGCGCCCTATCTTGCCAGTTTACGAATGAATGGCGCAAGCACATGGGAAGAATTTCGCGAAGCTTGTTCTTTTAGTCACTTGCCCGGTGAAAATATGATTTGGGCTGATAAGAAAGGAAACATTGGTTGGCAGGCGGTTGGAATTTCGCCCATAAGAAAAAACTGGAGTGGATTGGTTCCTGTGCCAGGGGACGGTCGGTTTGAATGGGACGGATTTCTTCCCATCAAATCCTTGCCTCACACCTTAAATCCAGAAAAAGGTTTTTGGGTTACGGCTAATGAAAATTTAGTCACTGATGATTATCCTTTTAGAAATTCAGTAGGTTGGGAATGGGCCGACAGCAGTCGCGCTAAACGCATTACCGAAGTGCTCAATAGCAAGAATAAATTTTCCCAGGAGGATATGATGCATCTTCAATCAGACTATCTCTCACTACCCGCCCGTCAACTCGTTGCTTTTTTAACAACTGTAAAATCAAGTAATGTAGAAGTAGAAAAAATAAGAAACATGTTGTTGAATTGGAATTTTGTGATGGATAAAAACTCGGTTGAAGCCGGTATTTATGCTGCCTGGGAAAAGATACTATTAGAACGGCTTCGTCAACTATTTATACCTCCGAATGGTCAGGAAGTTATCAAATCTGTCTCTATAAAACGTGCGCTCGATTGGATTAGTCGCGATCAACCTGAATTGAAAGGTCGAGATTCTTTTTTACTGAGTTGCCTCAATGAAGCCATTTCTTATCTCCATAAAAAATTAGGAGATGACATGGCGCATTGGCAATACGGCCAACCTGCCTATCATCACGTATTGATAAAACATCCGCTGAGCAATGCGGTGAATGATTCTGTAAGAAATATACTTGAATGTGGTCCTCTTCCACGCGGAGGTTCTGGGTCAACACCGGGTGCAACGAGTAACAACGACAATCAAAGTCATGGTGCCACTTTTCGCATGGTGGCTGATGTTTCTGACTGGGACAAAACAATGTTTACCAATGCTCCTGGGCAAAGTGGTGACGTGGCAAGCCCTTACTACAAGAACTTATTTCCCTCATGGGCCGAGGATAAACATTTTCCTGTTTACTTCAGCAAGAATTTGATTCAGCGCGCTGCGAGCGAGAGAATTATCCTAAAGCCTTAGATATTGTAAATTTGACAAATGGCAATCGAATTGTCTCTTCTTAAAGTGTATTTACCAGCAATAGGAACAGATCTTCAGGAAGTCTTTTCAGAAGAAGGCCAGGTCATGGATTTTAAAGCAGGAATAGAAATATTGCATGAAGGACAATCTGTAAAAATGATCCCTCTCGTGTTGGAAGGACTTATTAAAGTTTTTACTCGCTATGAAGAGAAGGAACTATTGCTGTATTATATTGAGCCTAGTGAAAGTTGTGTGATGTCATTTCTGGCGGGTATCAAAAATAAACCAAGTAAGATCTTTGCAATAACAGAAATACCAACAAAAGTAATCCTTCTTCCATCCAGTAAAGTGGAAAGATGGATCCATCAATTTCCCTCACTCAATACATTATTTTACGATTTATACAATACGCGATATTCGGAAATGATCGATACGTTAAATCAACTCATCTTTCAGAAACTGGATGGTCGTCTGCTGGAATACCTTAATGAAAAAAGCCGCGTGAGTTCAAATAATGTGCTGGATCTTCGTCACCGTGAAATAGCTCAGGATTTGGGAACTTCACGCGAGGTGATTACAAGGGTCTTGAAGAAACTTGAAAAAGAGGGAAAAATTCGCCAGGCAAGTAATGGTATTGAAATAATGTGAAATATTTCTCTTTGTAAATCAGTTGGTTACAAATTTTTTCTGGTCGTGGTGACTTGTGTCACCAGTTCCCGCCTGATTGAGCCGATACCTTTGTTTCAACAAATCGGATTAATGAAAAGTAAACTGGTAAAGTTTCTGATGGTATGTTCACTATGTCTTGTATTTGCTTTCATGCTGGTTTGGTTAATCGAATCTATCACCACTAAAATTTAATATCGTATGAAAAAGAATGTTGGAAATGCAGACAGGATCATTCGCCTGATACTCGCTGTTGTTTTTGGAGTACTCTATTTTGCTGGAACAATTTCCGGTACTGTTGGATTAGTCCTGGTAGTCCTTGGGACTATATTTGCATTAACTAGTTTGGTAGGGTTCTGCCCAATCTATGCTATCGTCGGGCTAAATACGTGTCCGACAAAGAAGGCTTAACAGTAAGGACTGTTATTGATTCAAAATGCTACTTCAAAAAGTGGCATTTTTTTAACTATTAAATAAGTTAGGGAATGTCCACACCATCCAACCATACAAAGAAAATCTAAGCACCCGGGAAATACAGATAAGTAGAAAGTATTTAAAATTCATATTTACTGACCCGGCCAGCATACACATAGCTGAGAATGGCACAGGGGTTACCGCCCCAACAAAAACCAAGTATCCACCAAATTTCTTAAGCCTGCTATCATATTGTTTAAGATATTTCTCGCGAATAGTCTCTTTATAAAATCTGGTTCTCGAAAATTTTTTCCCAATGTAATAACCGAGTACACCTGCTCCGTAGGAAATTACCGCTAATATGCCCAGGTTAATTGCAAAGCCGGTCACATCAATTTTATCCAATACCCAGATCATCATGAAAAATTCTGGAGGTACTATTCCAAAAACTATCTCGGATAATGTAAACACGCCATATAACAAACCAGGGTTGGCGCGGATATCATCGATATGGGTCTTAAAATTATCCTGAATATAACCCTCCAGCAAAATGAAAGCAGTGATAATAAAGGCAAACCAAAGCAGTCCCTTAAAAAGGTTGCGAAATAAAAAACTTGAATGGGTTTCTTCCTGCTCCATGTCCATACTGCCGATCAATTAATAATGGGCATTCTTTTAAATGGCTTCGATTCGTCAAAGAGTTTGCGATAGGTGGCATGTTTTTTCACGACAGGAGCATTGATCTGCTCAACTACCCGAATCATCTTTGGATTGAAATCACCGATCCAGTTCATTTCATAATACGTATAGGATATACCTCCACCGTGAGCAAATTTTCTGAAATTTTCAATGATGGCACCATCTACTCCTTTGCCTTGATGCCCAGGCGCAAGACCAAACAATATTCCAAAAGCTTTTTTATTAGTCTTCATCAATTTATGCCACACAAATTTCAATTTACCAATTAAATCCATCTTCCCATTTACATATTTAAATACCTGATTAACTTCCGGTAAAGAAAGAAAAAAGGCAATGGGTTCATCATTATAAAAACCAAACCATAATAATTTTTCATCCATGATAGGCATCATCTGTTTCACAAGATGTTTCGCCTGCGCTTCGGTAAGTTCTGGAATTTCACCGCGTTTTGCCCAGGCTTTATTATACACGGTTCTTATGTACCCTGGCAACTTCCCCCATTCTGATTTTTTAATATACCCAAATCGATAATTGGGATCTTTCTCTACCAAAATTGATTTTTCGAGTAATCGTGAATCAATGGGCCCCTGAATCGGGCGACCAAATGTAAGTTGATAGAAATAAACCTGAAAGCCATAGGCTTCATAAAATTGTTGATAGTACGGAAAATTATAATTGCATTGGTAGTTGGGTTCACGATCAAACCCATCAATGAGAAGACCCCACCAGCGGTCACGATTACCGAAATTGATTGGCCCATCCATTGCTTCCATTCCTTTCTGCTGAAGCCAACTTTTACACTGGTCAAATAATATGAACGCGGCCGTCTTATCATCAATACATTCAAAAAACCCTAGGCCCCCAGTAGGCTGATCATTCCCTTTATTTACTGTTTTCTGATTAATAAATGAGGCAACCCGTCCAACGGTTTTGCCTTGTTCATTGAGTAATATCCAACGGATACACTCTCCATGATTAAATGTTTTATTTTTTTTATTATCGAATACGCCCTCCACATCTTTATCCAAGGGTCTAATCCATGTGGGTGTATTTTTATATAGGCGAACCGGCAACTGGAGAAACTCCTTCTTGTCCGCTTCAGTAACTACTTCCCTTATATGCATAACGCTCAAAACTAATGCTATAAAGTGGAATTTTTTTGGTTTGGCAACACTATTTCAAAAATGGTATAAGCACCTTGCTCACTCCCTACTGATACTCTGCCTCCTAATTTTTCTACCGCATTTTTGACAATATATAATCCAAGTCCTGAACCTCCGGATTGCTCACTTGCTCTGTAAAACATTTCAAATACGCGTGCTAAATTTTTCTTTGCTATCCCAATCCCATTATCCCTGAAAGAAATTACTGCTTGAATTTCTTCAACGCTTATAGAAATGCTTATCTCATGATATGGATTATCTATTCTCCGGTATTTAATAGCGTTTGATATCAGGTTTCTGAAAATTTCCTCAATCCTCCAGGGATCGCTATAAAAATCACCACCCATTATCTTCAGCTCTCTATGGATCTGGTCAGCGCCATCCATGTAATTAAGATTACGAAATACGTTTTCCACAATTTCATCGAACCTGACAAGCCCATTATTAATTTCTAATTTCAGGTTTTTTGAATGGCTGAGCACGTCGCTGATAAAGTGATCGAGCTGATTTACTCTTTCCCCAATTATCTTGAGGTATCCTTTGGGGTCATCCTGATTATTGGGGTGTTGAGCCAGGTTAACCAAACCGAGTACTGAAGATAACGGGGCTCTCAAATCATGTGAAACTTTGTAAACAAAATTATCAAGCTCTGTATTCCTTACCTTTAATTCTTCTTCTATTATTTTCTGATTGGTTATATCCACATATACACCAAAAATTCCGATGGTCTTATCTTCCAGGTGTACTGGAACACCATATATTATTACCGAAAGTTTTACATCATCTCTTCGCAAACGGGTGGTTTCCAATCGTACTATCTTATCACTCGAGATTACTGAATTTAAATCATTTCCCTCAGCTTCTAAGGTAGGTGGCACAATGAACTCATTCAGGCTTTTTCCTTTTAGCTCCGATATGGTAAACCCGAACATTTGTTCAAACCCATGATTAACCTGATCGACGTTTCCATTACTATCGAGTTGGACAATTGCCATGGGTGAACTGTTGAACAATTCTGAGAACAGCAATTCCGTTTTCCTAATTTTTTGCTGATCCCGCATCTGCTCAGTAATATCCCTTACAATCAATTGAACTGCTGGCTCACCAAAAAATGTAAATGGATGAGCCGAGGTTTCTACAATTATCTCTCTACCCTTTAGTGTGATGAATCTTTCTTTAGCACTGGATATTGGTTGGCCCGTCATCACTTTTATCATTCTTTCTTTTACCGTCTGCTTTTCTTCTGGATGGACGAAATCAAGGACAGACTTTCCCAATAGTTGATCGACGTTATCTGCTTCCATTAATGTTACGGCATATTCATTGGCAAACACCAACTTACCTTTTTGATGAATGCCCATACCCAATGGAAGTGATTCGATCAATTTGCGATATCTTAAGTCAGATTCCTTCTGTTTATGCTCAAGCGCTTTACGCTGACCGATATCGCTGATTACACCACTCCACGCTATTCTCCCTTCGTTTAAAAACACCGGAATCCCTGAAACTTCAATCCATCTAACCGTTTCCCTTGATATAAAAATTCTGCCCTCCCACTTGAAT
>JAHEMS010000431.1 GCA_024643595.1 Bacteroidota bacterium | reverse complement strand
CATCCGCAATAATATCACACGAAACATGATGTTCTCCAGCTGCATGGGTCCCTGGCTGTTGGAGAACATCATGTTTCGTGTGATATTATTGCGGATGTACTTGACAAAATTTTGTTGTGCCGGTTTCATCGACTGACTTAAATCAGGATGCAACCAGATAAATGCATTGAAATCACTATGGCCGGAATCAATTCTATTCTTTGCTTCCAAAAACTGGTGTTTAGGAAACGAAGTTTCATCATCGGATTCAAACCGTCTTCCATATTCTCCGCTTAATATATGCAAGGAACAGGAACACTTAGCCATTTCCTCAGCAACCCGGGCTTTGAAAGTATCATCATCTGCCGGGCAATCTGTTGCCGGAAGCACGTTGAATCCTGCCTTTTGCAAAACGATAGCCATTTCCTCACGCTGTTCTTTCAGATCATTAGAAGTCCACGCCAGATAAACACTTGGACGTTCACGGTCAATAACTTGCACTTTAATGGCCGAAGGTAATGAAGTAGTGAATGTGGTTGGAATAATCTGTCGGGCCGTGATATCCTGGTAGGAAGCTCGCACCGGCTCTCCCTTTTCTTTCAACTTTATCCCCTGCACAATTTCTTTGATGGCGTTGGCTAACTTATTGATCTGATTACGATAAAGAATTCTCATAGCCGCAGTTCCGATTTCATCATCAACCGGGCGCAGTGGCCGATTCACTCCCGCATCACGGTATATAAAATCAATAGAGCGTAGCACGCCATTCAATTCAGATTCCAGTAGCCTGGTGTCTTCCATTTCTATTTCATGAATTTTTATGGGAAGAATGCGCGACCCCACATTACCATTCGGCAATTTTACCATGGTGCCAATGGAATCATTTTCAGACTGGGCATTAAATACTTTAAACTCCTGATTCCAGGCAAAAGATTTAGTGTCGCAGTAGGTTTGTGAAACGATGGGAATAAAAATCAATGACTTGATCTTTGTATTTATAGATTGATCAACGTGGTGTGTCTCCTGTAGTCCCTCTTTTGGATTCTTATCAAAGTAAATAGAAAGTTTATCTTTTAGTGTGGCGTCCAGCTCCTGGGAAAGCTTTTCTACAAATTCCGTAACCCATCCATCATACTTATTATCATTGTGCCTGTAACTTACAAAAATGTCATATTCATAACCAGTTAGGATTGACGCCATAGTTTTGAATTAGTGGGGTTATTTTGGGAGTGATTTTAAAAAGAAATACTCATAAATCCAATTCTCGGAATAATTAACAAAACCAAATAAATGAGCATTAATTTTCAATTATAGATTTCGCGTTCACCATATTATATTTACTGATGCAAAAATTCACATGAGTTGGCTCAATAAGAAACGAATTGTTATCATGGGTGGCACTACTGGAATAGGACTATCCGCGGCACTGGCCTTTATAAAGGAAGGCGCTCATGTTGTAGTAGTTGGCAGAGATCTGATTAATTCAGAGAAAGCAAATCAACTGCTGGGTGAACATGCAACGGCAATGGTTGGTGATGCCATTAAGGAAAATACAGCCTCAAAAGCGATTTCGCTCTGCGAAGAAATGTATGGCGGCTTTGATGGACTCTATCATGTAGCCGGTGGCAGTGGAAGAAAATTCGGAGATGGTCCTCTCCATGAAGTAACTCTTGATGGGTGGAATAAAACCATCGAATTAAATTTAACTTCAGTAATGCTTTCCAATCGGGCAGCTGTATTGGCGTTCAAAAGAAATAACACGGCTGGTTCCATTCTAAATATGACTTCTGTACTTGGATACTCTCCTTCTCCCAAATATTTTGTAACCCATACTTACACGGCAGCCAAAGCAGCCATCATCGGTTTTACCCAATCCATTGCTTCCTATTATGCGAGCGATAACATCCGCGTCAATGCCATTGCTCCTGCCCTGGTGGAAACTCCCATGGCACAGCGTGCAGCAAACGATGAAGTCATACAGGCATTTATAAAAACCAAGCAACCCCTTGACGGTGGAAGGATCGGTGCCCCTAAAGATCTGGATGGCGCAGCTATCTTTTTCATGTCTGATCATTCTAAATTTACTACAGGTCAGGTCCTTGCTGTAGATGGTGGATGGCATCTTTCAGAGGGACAATATTAATTACCCGCCCATGCAACCACTAGCCATCGGAATCGATTTAGGATGTAGCAACATTAAAGGTGTCTTGGTCGATGGTGATGGCAATATTCTGAATCAATTACGCGAAGAAACCATTGAGCAGGATCACCAACACTGGAAGAAGACCGTGGCATCCATGATAAAAATACTGCAACGCGATTCTTCAGGGAAAGTTAATATCGGACTATCTGCTCCTGGTTTGGCGAATGAAAAAAATACAGCCATCTCTTTCATGCCAGGACGTTTGCCCGGACTTGAGAATTTCAACTGGTCAGTGTTTACTGGGGAAAGAATTTATGTGCTGAACGATGCCCACGCTGCCTTGATGGCGGAAGCTACCTTTGGTGCCGCCAAAGGAATGCAACACGCCATTCTACTCACCTTGGGTACCGGTGTGGGTGGCGGTGTATTAATTCATGGTCAGTTGTATCAAGGCCTGTCTCAAATGGCTGGACACCTTGGTCATGTCACCGTGGATGCTGATAATTCAAATATGGATAACACCAATATGCCGGGCAGTATTGAAGAAGCCATTGGAAACCTGACCATCCAAAAGCGATCGATGGGAAAATTTTCGACAACATTTGAACTGGTGGAAAACTTCAAACGTGGCGATTCATTTGCCACCTGGCTTTGGCTTTCATCAATTCGTAAACTGGCCATTAGCATAGCTTCCGCTATTAATATATTGTCTCCAGAAGCGGTGATTATAGGTGGTGGCATTTCCCTTGCGGGAGATGATTTGATGAAACCACTTCAGGATTTCCTTGATCTCTATGAATGGAGGCCCGGTGGTAAAAAAACAACAGTAAAACTTGCCCAATTTTCAGACCTTGCCGGGGCGATTGGCGCGGCGGGTTTTGCGCGATCAAAATCAATGTAACGAATGACTCCCACTCAAGACTACCTAAACAAGTGCAAACAAATACTGGAAACTGTTTCAGAACAGGAAGATAAAATCTTGAAAGCAGCAGAATGGTTTTCAAACACGATTTTGGCGGGCCGCATGGTGCATGTATTTGGTTCAGGCCACAGCCGCATCATGGTAGAAGAAATGTGGCCACGCTATGGATCATTCCCTGGCTTTAATCCCATCGTAGAGCTATCATTAACATTTCATAATCTTGTTGTGGGTGCCAATGGTCAGCGACAAGCCATGTTTCTCGAAAATGTGTCAGGACTTGCCGAGCGTATCTTGCGCAATTTTGATATCACCTCAAAAGACAGCGCACTGATTATTTCTTCCGGTGGCTCCAATATTGTTCCTATTGAAATGGCGGAACAGTTTCAAAAACAGAAGGTGAAAGTGGTCACCATCTTAACCAAACAACATGCGGAGAAAAGTACCAGCAAAAGAGTTGATGGAAAAAAATTGTATGACTTTGCAGATCTGATATTAGATACGGGTGCGCCTGTTGGCGACTCCATGGTAAAGATTGATGGATTGGATACGCCTGTTGCACCCG
>JAHEMS010000044.1 GCA_024643595.1 Bacteroidota bacterium | reverse complement strand
GTGAATTCTGATGCAGCAAAACTTTATTGGGATAATCGGCTTTGATCACACGATTAACATTAAATAATTTCTCCTCCGATATCAAATCAATTTTATTAATCACCAGCACATCAGCCTCCTCTAATTGTTTCTTATAAATATATCGGATCGATTCATCCTCAAACAACGTGTTCCCCTCCAACAATGAATTGACAAAACTCGCATCAGCAAATACGGACACCACCACTTTCATATTGGGTTTTCTTTTGAACAATGGCTTTACAATGGTGGCGATCAAATCCGTACATGATCCAACTGATTCAGCAAAAATAAAATCGGGTTGCTCGCTCTCCTGTAACTGTTGAAGATGTTGTTCCAGCTCATTATACTGACAGCAAAAGCACCCATTACCAACTTCTTTCACCAATAAACCCATTGATTTCATAAAAACGCTATCTACCAACTGGTTGCCTTGATCGTTAGTGATCACGGCAACTTTTTTATTCCTCTTCACCAATAGCTTGCAGGCGTTCACAATAGCCGTAGTTTTTCCACTTCCTAAAAACCCACCTGTTAGTGCAACAATCATGATTTCAGATTTTCACAACTTCTAACTGCCGTTTATGAAAAGTTAAAACCCTTTTCAATAGGTATCTTACAGCAAATTGCGAAAATAAATTTAACTTAAACTGACAACTAAATTATTCTAAATGATAAAGTCATCCGGAAGGCGCTCATTTTTAAAAAAGCTGGGGGCCAGCAGTGTTAGTGCTGCTATACTTCCAGTTACATTATTGGAAAATCCTGTGTATGCTGAAAAACAATTTAGGGATAACAAAAAATTTTTAACCAATAAAAACAGCGATCGAAAATACAATGACGTTTACGAAGGTGAACATTTAAAACGCATTGCCTTTCCGATTGGGGGAATGGGTGCTGGTATGTTTTGCCTTGAGGGTGGAGGTGCAATCTCGCACATGTCGATACGCAGCAAGCCCGAAGTATTCCATGAGCCTGGTATGTTTGGCGCTATCTGCATAAAAGGAATAAAAAACGGAGCAAAAATAGTAGAGGGTCCCGCTCCCGATTGGAAAAGTTTCGGTCAGCCCAATACGGGTAACGGTGCGGGTGGCACTATATTAGGATTGCCACGATTTAATAATGTTTCTTTCCTTTCCCGGTTCCCCTTTGCAACCATCTCATTAGAAGAAGAGAACTATCCGTTAAAAGTTGAAATCAAAGGATGGAGTCCGTTCATTCCAAATGATGCCGATCATTCAGGATTACCCGTTGGAGCATTGGAATATCATTTTAAAAATAATAGCTCGCAAACGGCAGAATGCGTTTTCTCTTTTCACAGCAAAAATTTTGTGAAAGCAAAGAATACCGGTGACGCTGAAAAGGTGGGTAAGAATTCCATTCAGTCTATTAGCAAAGGCTTTATTCTATCACAGCACGCATCGGTGGATCAGCCATTCGACCAGGGCGATTTCTCCATCTTCAGTGATGATGCCGCAACTATGGTGGACCACTGCTGGTTTCGCGGCGGATGGTTCGATCCGCTAACCATGACCTGGGAAACCATCCGTAATGGTGAAACTCGGAAACATGATCCGGTTGAATCCGGTGCCCCCGGCGCTTCGCTATATGTACCGTTCTCATTGGGTGCTGGTGAAGAGAAAACCATTAAAGTGATGATGGCCTGGTATATACCCATCTCTGACTTGCGTCATGGCGGTGATGCGAAACCTGAAGAACTGTGCGATGCTAATTCAGGATGTTGCGCTTCTTCAAGTGACCTTGGTGAAAAAATTTCTGATAAGAATTATACCACTGGAAAATTCAAACCGTGGTATAGTAGTCGTTTCAAAAATGTTCAGGAAGTAGCAAACTACTGGACTGAACAGTACACCATTCTACACCAAAAGTCCGCCTTGTTTCGAGATGCATTTTATGCAAGCACATTACCACCAGAAGTAGTGGAAGCAGTAGCCGCCAACCTTACCATTTTAAAATCACCTACTGTGATGCGGGAATATGATGGACGCATGTGGGCTTATGAGGGCTGTGGGGATACTTGGGGATGTTGTCATGGCTCGTGTACCCACGTGTGGAATTATGCGCAAGCGGTGGCTCACCTTTTCCCTGCCATGGAACGGACACTTCGTCATACTGAGTTTTGTGAAAATCAGAATAAAGACGGTCATCAGACATTTCGGGCGGCGTTACCCATTCGTCCGGTGGATCATGGTTTTTACGCTGCCGCAGATGGGCAGTTGGGTGGAATACTAAAAGCGTATCGCGACTGGCGTATCTATGGTAATGCCGACTGGCTGAAGAAGATGTACCCGATGGTGAAAAACAGTATGGACTACTGCATTCGCACCTGGGATCCAAAAAATAAAGGAGTGGTAGAAGAACCGCATCACAATACGTACGATATTGAATTTTGGGGACCTGATGGTATGTGCACAAGTTTTTACCTAGGTGCCTTGATGGCCATGACCGAGATGGCACGATATCTTAAAAAGAATAAAGAAGCATCCGCTTATCAAAAGCTTTATGAAAAAGGAAAAGCTTATACGGAAACAGAATTGTACAACGGAGAATACTTCATTCAGAAAATTCAAGTGACCGGGTTGAATGCACCCAACCCAATTGAAGCTTCCGCCAAATCATTTGGTGGTGAATATTCCGATGAAGCACGTGCTCTTCTTGAGAAAGAAGGGCCGAAATATCAATACGGAGATGGTTGTCTTTCCGATGGCGTGCTCGGCGCGTGGCTAGCCAATGTATGCGGACTGACTGATCCTTTTGACTCCGCGAAAATAAAAAGTCATTTGTCTTCAGTCCATAAGTATAATTTCAAAAGTGATCTAAGTGAACATGCCAATCCTCAACGGCCTTCCTTTGCTCTTGGTAATGAAGGCGGATTATTATTGTGTTCCTGGCCGAAAGGAGGAAAACTTTCTTTACCCTTTGTATATAGCGATGAGGTGTGGACTGGCATTGAATACCAGGCCGCTTCACATTTAATGTTGATGGGCAAAGTAAACGAGGGCCTTGACATTGTGCGCGCCTGCCGCGATCGTTATGACGGACGCGTGCGCAATCCCTTCAATGAATATGAGTGTGGTCATTGGTATGCACGTGCACTGGCTAGCTACGGATTACTGCAAGGCTTAACTGGTGTGCGCTTTGATGCCGTAACACAAACTTTATTTGTGGATTCCAAAGTAGGAAACTTTACTTCTTTCCTTTCCACTGAAACAGGTTATGGAACCGTGACACTGGCCGATGGAAAAGTATCCCTTAACATTGTACAAGGAAATGTGCCTGTGCAAAAAGTGAGTATGGGTGGTAAGGTGATAAGCTATAAATGAACCTGAAAGATCATTTGGCATTGAAGGACACCGGCAAAAGGCGGATGATCTTTTTCGTTATTCATTGCGCAACGAGTTTATCGGGTTTGTACTTGCTGCGCGGATCGACTGTAGTCCAACAGACAACAGAGTGATTATTAAAATCAATAAGAGTGGGTTGAGTGCAAACCAGATATTTAGGGGCATCCGAAAAGTATAACCCTGCATCCATTGATTCACCATCAGGTAGGAAACCGGAATGGCTACTCCAAAAGCAATAGTTACCAATAGTAAATATTCTTTGGTGACCATCGACACAATTTGAATTACGGATGCACCCAGAACTTTTCTGACTCCTATTTCTTTGGTACGCTTTGCTACGGTAAATAGCGATAACCCTAAAAGTCCCAGGGAAGCAACAACGATTCCAATGATGGTGAATGAACCAAGCAACACGCTAAATGTCCTCTCGGACTTATACTGAGCATCATAATACTCGTCCAGAAAAAAATAATCGAAAGGACTCTCAGGGAAGAATTGTTTCCAGGTTTTCTCTGCATCGGCCACCACAGAAGTCATGTCATTGCCATCAACTTTTAACGAATAATAATCCCAATCATATTCCTGAAAAAAGAAAATGGTTGGCGTAAAGTCATAATGAAGCGATTTTTGATGATAATCTTTTACCACACCAATTACTTTGTAGGTTTCTTCACCATCGGTGATTTCAGCGTCTATAGTCCCTTCAGCGTTTTCGAAACCAAGCACTTTCATAGCCGTCTCGTTGAGAACCACGGATTTTTCCTGTCCTTTTGTTTGACTAAACCCATGGCCAGCCAGCAGTTCCAGTTGGTAGTCATTGAAAAAATTGTTGTCAATCTCAAAGTTCCTACACCGTTTAGGACTTCCGGATTCACTTCGGTGAAAAACGGAAGATCCACCAATCTCCTTTCCAGGAACATCGGTGGAGGCGGTAACTGACAGTATAGATGGATTCCTTTTGATTTCATTCATGAATGATGCTATCACTGGCACGGAAGTACTATCCCTGTTTACACGATCACGCAGCACCAGCGTCTGGCGGATATTTACACCTAAGTCCTGATTTCTCATAAATTGTAATTGCCTGACCAAACTTAACGTTCCCGAAATCAAAATCACCGCTAAACTCACCTGAGCGACCACGAGGGTTTTCCTTAAAAAGGCTTTATTGTCCTGGTTACCGGCTATAGACTTTCCCTTCAACGCTTGCGAAGGCTTGAAGGATGAAAGAACAAACGCAGGATAGAATCCTGACAATAATGATCCCGCCAATAAAAAAGCAAGAATAAAACCCCACCAGGAATAGTCTGTCAATAGCGGAACGAATAGCGGTTTCCCAGTTAATTGCGCGAGGTAAGGATTGACAAGCAGGAAAATGATTGTTCCTGCAATAATGGCAAGACCATTTACAATCAGAGCATCAAATAGAAATTGGTTGATTAGTTCAACCCGATGCGCTCCTACTGTCTTTCGGATGCCCACTTCTTTTGATCGTTCCAATGAACGCGAAGTTGAAAGGTTGATGAAGTTGAGCCATGCCATTAATAAAATAAACAAAGCCGCAATGGCTACATAATCCAGGTACGTGAAATTTCCATTTCCTTCCAGTTCATAATCGTAGTGTGATTTGGTATGAATTTCATTGAGCGGTTGAAACTGGAAGGACACTTCATAACTATTTGCTTTCATGTCCTGACCTTTATACCGTTGTACAAAGGCGGACAGCCTATCTTTTAAGGACTGAATTTGCACTCCGGGTTTTAGAAGAATATACGTATAGAAATCAGACCAATTCCAACTGTTATCGGCATCACCGCCAACTTTTTTTATCAGTTCAATATATTTTTGATAAGGAAGGAGAAAGTCAAACTTTATATGTGAAACTTCTGGAACATCGTTGATGACAGCACCCACTTTAAAAACCTGGTTATTAAAAAAGGAAAATGTTTTACCCCGCACATCCACTTCTCCAAAAAGTTTAAGTGCCATGGATTGAGTAATTACAGCATTATTAAGTTCCGATAGCGCCCGGCTGTCGCCATATAGAAAGGAGAGAGAAAACACGTTAAAGACCTGTTCATCCACCCAAAATGCTCTCAAATCTGCAATAATCTTTTCGTCTACGATTACTAAACCTGATACTTTTTTAAAACGGATAGCTTCATCTATCTCTGGAAAATCATTTTTCAGTGCGCCCGCAACTGCGGGATAAGTAAAAGCAAACGTCTGTCTTTCTCCGCCCTTTTCGGTTATCTCCATGGGCACTCTAAAAATCAGTTCGTTATTGGAATAAAACTGATCATAGCTTCTTTCAAATCTTAAAAAGTTAATGATCAGCAGCGCGGCCGCAATCCCGACAGAAAGACCAAAGATGTTAATAAATGAAAAGAGCTTATTCTTTAACAGGTTGCGTATCGCCACCAAAAAATAGCTTTTGATCATAGTGAGTGAATTAGTAATTAGAGGCTATTACTGGATAAACTCCATAATTGTTGAAAGGTTACAATCATTAATCCTTTTCCTTTGAAAGGTGCCTTTAGAGCCGTTGAAGAAATAGTCTTTGAAAGAGCGAGTTAACTTGCGTAGCCAATCGTCAATTTCATTGTTAGATTGACTTCACACTAAAATAATAAAACTGTAGCTTATATTACACACTCAATCATTCAGCCGAAATTCAAAATACACCTTCTGAGTTGTTGCCCTGCTAACCTGTGATTTTAAAATCACCTCCCCATCTCTGAAAACAAAAAAATTATCTTCTTTGGAATTGACCATCAGGCTTAAAAGTTAAAAACAATCCTTTTATAATTTATAAGGTTACGATTCAAACTATCCTCTACCCATTTATCATAACTGCCACTGGTTATACTACCCACTATAAATCCCACTACTTTCTTTTCGTTCACAATTACACTGGAGTCGACTTTTGCTGTGAAATCATAATTTAGATGATGCGCATAGGGTTGCATTTCATTATCGATTTCATTTCAGATATCAGAAAAATTCTACCGATCGCTATAAGAAGAAGGATTACCGCTGCGCCTATGGCTATCGAATGTTTCATGCGAAATATTTTTCTCCAGTCTCTGTCAAAAATGATTATCAAATATAAATTAAACTTCTCGGGTTCGAGATTCTGCATTCTTAACGATAATGATGACATATTTCATATACTCGAAATCCGCTTTCTTGTTTTTGAGATGTCACACATACTCCCAAATTAATAACACTACTCTAGAAAAATCAACCTGCATCAACTAAGGCAAATTGATCTTTGTTGTTTTTCAATTTAATTTTTACTAACATCGATACGTCAAACCCCTACCTATTGGCTCTTTCCTTCGGACATACCTATCGCAAAGACTCCTGGTGGATACGTCCGATACTTGTTTTCTTGGGGCTATCATCTTTTATTGGTTATGCAACATGGGCAGCTTTTCAAGGTGAACACTATACCCTGGGCCCTTACTTGTCTCCCTTTTATTCTCCTGAAATCTTTGGTAGTTCAAGCCACAGTTGGTTTGGGCCGCAGCCAACGTGGTGGCCTATGATTCTTCCGTTCTCTCCGGCTTTGCTCATCTTATGGGCACCCGGAGGTATGCGGCTTACCTGCTACTATTATCGCGGAGCATATTATAAATCTTTCTGGGCCGATCCAATCGCCTGCACCGTTACCGAACCCCGCAAAACCTATCGCGGAGAAAATTCCTTTCCACTGATCATGCAAAATGTGCATCGCTACTTCATGTATCTCGCAGTACTCTTTGTATTTGTTTTGATCCATGATGCCTATAAAGCCTTGTGGTTCGTAGACACCACCACAGGAGACACCACCTTTGGGTTAGGCGTAGGTACTTTTGTGCTGGCAATTAATGCAACACTATTAGGTGGCTATACTTTCGGATGTCATTCGTTTCGTCATATGATTGGAGGAATAAAGGATCAACTTTCCAAAGCACCGGTACGAAAAAAATTATACCACTGTTCCTCCTGTTTGAACAAGCGCCATATGAACTGGGCATGGGCCAGTTTATTTTGGGTCATGTTCTCTGATGTATATGTGCGTCTTTGTTCTATGGGTATCTGGACTGACTTTCGTTTTTTCTGATGGCGTACGAAACCTTCAAATATGATGTCTTGGTGATTGGTTCCGGTGGCGCAGGTCTTCGGGCTGCTATTGAGGCATCTGCTGCCGGGGTAACCGTTGGCGTGGTGTGCCGTTCATTGTTAGGCAAAGCACATACGGTAATGGCAGAAGGAGGCGTAGCTGCTGCGCTAGGCAATGTGGATGATCGTGATGGATGGAAAGTTCACTTCACAGATACCATGCGTGGCGGTCAGTACATGAACAACTGGCGCATGGCTGAGATACATGCGAAGGAAGCGCCAGATCGTGTGCGCGAATTGGAAGCCTGGGGAGCGGTATTCGACCGAACCGATGATGGAAGAATTCTGCAACGAAATTTTGGAGGACATAAATATCCAAGACTGGCGCACGTCGGTGATCGTACCGGATTAGAGTTGATCCGTACACTGCAAGATCATGGCATCCATCAGGGTATTGATGTTTACCAGGAATATACCATAGTAAGTTTGCTGAAAAAGGGTGATCAGGTTGTAGGAGCATTTGGCTACGATAGGGAGAAAGGACTCTTTAAAATTTTTCAAGCTAAAGCAGTCATCATTGCTACTGGTGGCATGGGCCGCATTTATAAAATCTCCAGCAACAGTTGGGACTGCACAGGGGGTGGAATTTCTATTGCCTATCATGCTGGAGCCGAACTGATAGACATGGAGTTCGTGCAATTTCATCCCACTGGAATGGTGTGGCCACCCAGTGTACGCGGACTGTTAATTACTGAAGGGGTTCGTGGTGAAGGTGGCGTATTGCGCAACAAAGAAGGAAGGCGATTTATGTTTGATGATATCCCTGATTTGTACAAAGCGCAAACATCTACTGACGAAGAAGAAGGATGGCGCTATACACAAGGAGATAAAAATGCAAAACGTCCACCGGAATTACTTACCCGTGATCATGTTGCGCGCTGTATCAGACGTGAAATAAAAGCCGGAAGAGGTTCGCCACATGGTGGTGTATTTCTTGATATCGCCTGGATCAAAGAAAAAATTCCAAATGCTCCCGAACACATCAAGCGGAAGTTGCCAAGTATGTATCATCAGTTCAAGGAATTGGCTGGTGTTGACATTACAAAAGAGCCAATGGAAGTAGGGCCAACCACTCATTATATTATGGGAGGCGTGAAGGTTGAAGCCGACACGCAGATGACGAGTGTCCCCGGTCTCTTTGCAACAGGTGAGTGTGCTGCTGGACTTCATGGTGCGAATCGCCTTGGAGGCAACTCACTTTCTGACTTACTCGTATTTGGAAAACGAGCCGGTGAGTACGCTGCAAAATATGCGAAAGAAAGGGGCGAGGATGCCGTGGATGAAAATCAGGTTAACGAAATCGCTGCCTGGGCGCTTGCTCCTTTTGAGCGAGGTAGCGGTGGTGAAAATCCTTTTGCGTTACAAGATGATCTGCAAGAGATGATGCAGGACCTCGTTGGAATCGTGCGCAATGAAAATGACTTGATTACCTCCATTGAAAAACTGAAAGAACTCGAGAGTCGCTCGGCACATGTGGGCTGCACCGGCAATCGGGGTTATAATCCTGGATGGCACACAGCTATGGAGTTGAATCACATGCTCACCGTGGCAAAGGCAATAGCCATTTCTGCCAAGGAAAGAAAGGAAAGTCGAGGTGGTCATTTCCGTGAGGATTTTCCGGATAAGAGCAATGAGTTTGCGAAAGTAAATGTCACGTTAAAAAAAGATGGAGAGGGAAAAGTAGAAGTCCGGCAAGTTCCTAAATCGGAAGTTCGTGAAGACTTGAAACAGATTATAGAAGAAATGAAGTAATGGCAAAAGTTACTTTTAGCATATGGCGTACAAATGAATCCGGAGGACAGTTTCAAAATTACGAAGCTGAAATTTCGGAAGGCATGGTTGTGCTGGATGCGGTTCATCAGATTCAGGCAGAACAAGCCAATGACTTGGCCGTGCGATGGAATTGCAAAGCCGGTAAGTGTGGATCCTGTTCAGCAGAAATCAACGGACATCCAAAGCTGATGTGCATGACCCGATTGGATGATATGAATCTTGATAAGGCCATTACCATTCAACCGATGAAAGCATTCCCTGTAATCAGGGACCTTGTCACTGATGTCTCCAGAAATTATCGCATCAAAAAGAAAATTAAGAAGTTTAAACCGCGCAACCCTGATGCCTCCGATGGCACCTGGCGCATGTACCAGGGTGATATTGATCGTGTGCAGGAATTCAGAAAGTGCATTGAGTGTTTTTTGTGTCAGGATGTTTGCCACGTGATTCGCGAACATCATTTACATGAAGAATTTGCCGGGCCACGACACATGGTTTACACAGCAGCACTTGAAATGCATCCACTGGATGTGGAAGACAGGCGAAAGGAGTTGAAAACTGAGGGTGGAATTGGTTTTTGTAACATTACCAAGTGTTGCACCAATGTATGCCCTGAAAATATTACCATTACAGACAATGCTATCATTCCCTTGAAAGAACGAGTTGCAGACCGGTTTTACGATCCATTGATGAAGCTTTTAAGTATATTTGGTAAGAAGTAAAGTAAGTAGTAAGAAACAAAATCAATCGCTATGAACTTACAAGAATTAAAAAAAGCCGAGGAGAGCCCAGCCTTTAATTTAAAGCCGCTCTCTCAAGATGCAATTGCTCCTGCGTTAACACGAGCTGAACATTACCGATTGCTCAACCAGCCAGGAGTTGCAGAAAGCATCTGCCTTGATATACTTATTGCCGATAAAGACAATCAGAAAGCCAAAATTATTTTATTGCTTTCACTTTCAGACCAATTTGGTCAAAAGCAAAGCAAAGCCAAGATGGCTGAAGATATTGCCAATAGCCTGAAAGATCCCTATTCGAAACTCTATTACCTGGGTATCATACACGAGCGACACGGAAATACGTCATTGAGTTCATCCAATCCGGGGTCTGATTTTGATGCGTATGAGTGGTATCTGGAGGCAATGGATTTTTATGAGAAGGCGGACGAAATAAATCCATCTGGTAACGACGATGTTGTATTGCGCTGGAACACTTGCGCAAGGATCATTATGGATAATAAACTCAAAAGAAGGCCAAAAGATAACTTCCTTGATTTCGTATAAGAATTTCGATATTCATTTACAAAATTAAACCCCGGCTCACACCGGGGTTTCTATTTTACCAGTTGGGTTAGTTCGACAACCATTCGTCAATAAGATTATACAATGCCGCTCTTCAATTTTTGAATTCAACCAGCGTCAACAATTTTATGTAAGTCACTCCAATCCACTCGACTCCCTTTAATAGATCAGGTTCTTTTCTTTTGCTTTCTCTTTGATCGCTTTGATCATGACCGCATCGAGCATTGTATCACCTGCATCTTTGGGCGTATTGGCAGTAAGAAATTCCTGGCGCTTTTTGTTCAGCGATTGTATTTCATTCTGAATCTTCGAGCGTTCATCGGCCTTCTCCTTAACAAACGCCTGACGTTGTGGCACGCTCATGCCTTTCATCTCCTTTGGTAATTCATCGTCCTTCGCTTTTGCTATTACCTCCTCATTCTCTTTGGCAGCATCTACTAAATCCCAACTGGAGTTGCGGTATGCATGTGAACTCTTTGAAACAGCACGTTCCACTTTGTTCGCTTGTCCATAAGTTTCGGCATTGCTATCCTGAGTAGCTTGCATTTCTTTTTTAGAAGCACCACCCGCACCATAGTACACGTAGGTTTTATTTAATTTCTCGTTCAGCGCACTGATGCGTTCATCATAAGGCGTAGCGATATAAACCGTCTTGCGATTTTGTTCGATGCTCATATATGACCCACCGGTAATGTCGGCACCATCTTTCCAACCTGTACGCATACCTTCATCAAAAGGTCCGCAAAAAATAGTATTCACAACCACGCCTTTCTCCCTCGCCAAACCACACGATGTACGATAGGCGATGCCACCCTGGGTAAACGGTTCGTTGCCGGCAATGAAAATCATTTTCAAATCGTTAGGCAAAGTGCTCCATGCCAATTGCCGTAACGAGGAATTGATTACATGGCCACAAAATTCATTTCCTCCATTGGTTGAAAGTGAAAACAATTTTTCGGAAATCAAGTCAAGGTCATCCGTAAGACCACTCACCTGGCGTATGTACCCTTCCGCTGAGGAGAGGTTATCATTACCATACTCATAAAGTGCGATTTTGATACCCGGTTTTTTTCCATCAGCGCATTTCGCAGCGGCAAGCTCATTAACGATTTTCCAAAGTTGCGATTTGGCCTGATCAATCAAACCATCCATGCTGTTGCTGGTATCCAATAATATCGCTAGCTGAATGCTTTGATCTTTCAACGGAGGCGCTGAGGTGAAGGCGCTTAAATGCCAAAACAGGATTATAAAAAGGAGAGTAAGCATGCGGTTCTTAACCTTACTTACTGAAGCGATTGTAGTTTTCATAAGTATTTGTTTTTTGGTAAAGTTTACGCGAAAACATGCCCAAGGGTATCCAAACTTAGTGAGGACAATAAGTGGTAGGGTGAAATGCTCATTTCACTGAGTGAAGTGGCCGAACCAGTCAGTGCAGTTTAAAAACCGTAAAAATTATTGTATTAACTTTCCCACGAAATGAAAAATGGTAAAGTCATGATCCTGTATCCACACAAATCATGATGAAAATTAAAATTCCATTTCGATCTGGGAGAGCATAGGTCGAAGATAGATGACAAAAAAATGAAACAGATAATCTTCAGCATTTGCATTTTCGCCAGCGTATTACTCGCTGCGAATTGTTATGCTCAGGAACCCGCGCAAAAAAAGGAGTCGTATAAAAGCCTGAAGAGCCGATCGTCTCAAAGCAACATAGAACAATTAGTTCGTGAAGCAAATGATTTGAAAGTATCCAATCCCTCGCAGGCTTTAAATAAAGTACAAGAAGCCCTCGGCATGAGCCTGGCTCAAAATGACAATTTCAATCAGGCAAAATGTTATTTGTTACTTGGTGAAATCAATCAAAATATAGAGGAGTGGGGACTTGCTCTTAATAATTATGAAAATGCCTACCAGAAACTTTTAAACAACTTCATCAACAGCCAGGAATATCAACGTACGTTGCGTGGATTGGGCGATACATATTTGAAGTTAGGCAACTATTCACAGGCTTTGCGCTACTTCCAGGAAACCATCAAGTTCCCCTTAAACGATACCGAAAAAACGGAGCGTAAATTGGATATTTCAGAAGTGTACTATCAAATGGGCAACTATACTCAGGCACTCAATGTTATCGAAGAAACAAGCAATTCCTTGAAAGTCGGCAATGAAGGTCTTGAGGGGAAAATTCAAAATCAGAAAGCTAAAATTTATGCCCGATTGAATAACGTAGACAAGGCCAATGATTTTTATCAATCCTCACAGCGCAACTTACGAGCAGCCAATGCGGCACCCAGTCAAGCCAGAGAAGACGAACGTAGTATCCAATCATCTAATGCCAAGGAAGAAATTTCAGGGGCCCTTCGTGAACAAAAAAGATTCGATGAGGATATTGCTCTCCGCAATCAGTCGATTGATTTAAATCTTGAATCGAATAATTTAAAAGAAGTATCAAAAGACAAAATTGAGTTAAGTAAATCACTCGCAGACAAAGGCGAGACCAATGAAGCGATTAATGAATTGGAAGAAGCTGCGTTACTGGCAGATACCATTAATAATCCAACCGATCAGGCTAACGCATATCTCCACCTTGCCGATCTGTATGAGAAAAATGGAAACATTTCAAAAGCACTGAATACATTCAAAAAATATAGTGACGCCATTGCCCGAAATGAAAAACAAAACGAACAAATCCGTCAAGAGAAAGCGGACCTGATCAGGAAACAAAAAGAAATTGAAGAACTTAGCACCCAAGTGGTGTTAGGCCAACAAGAGGAGCAAACTACATTACAACGTCAACAATTAATCATTTACGGTTTATTATTAATTATCGCCATTACTTTGGTAACGTCTTACTATATATTCAAGAATGCACAGGCCAGTAAGAAAGCTAATCAATTACTAGCATTGAAGTCATTACGCAGCCAAATGAATCCGCACTTTATTTTCAACGCACTTAATTCCGTTAATAATTTTATTTCTCAGAACGATGAGCGTACCGCTAATAAATTTCTTTCTGAGTTTTCAAGGTTGATGCGATTGGTACTCGAAAATTCACAAGA
>JAHEMS010000043.1 GCA_024643595.1 Bacteroidota bacterium | reverse complement strand
TTTCCATCAATTATCATTCTGATCATAGATATTTCATATAGTCGCACCTGAATCTTTGTGCGATGCAACATCATGTTCAAGCTTTATATCCGATTTTGAATAAGTAGAATTGGATTAACTTCTTAAATACTTCAATGAATGGTTAATAATTGAGGGTTTATAGTTAATCTTAATCTTCTTATTATTACTTTTTTATGTCCAGATTTATATTAATTCTTATTGGTATAACGTTCGTGTCGACATCAGCCTGGTCACAGGACATTTCAGCGGACAGCTTATTAGACGAATTGGATTCGATTGAGGAAGAGCAAAAATTGTTGCCCGAACATATTTTTATCACTCAAAAATTGTTCTGGGGGGAAAAGGGGGTGCTGCGTACCACAAAAATATCCCCACTTAATGCGCAAAATCGGGAAACGGAATTGAAGATTCGAAGAACCATGTTAAAGCTACATCAATTGGGTGGCTTCGTGACTTTAGCGGGGATGATAGCACAAGGAATTGTGGGGGCAAAATTATACAACAACCCTACCAATGATTTGCGTCAGCTGCATGAGTCAATAGGTTCTTTTGTGAATATTAGCTATGCCAGTACTGCTGTGCTTTCCTTTACAGCGCCACCACCTCTTGTAAATCGTAAAGGAGTAAGTTCCATAAAGATTCACAAAGGACTAGCCATGGTGCATCTAACCGGAATGATAGTAACCAATATTTTAGCGGGTCAGTTGGAAAATAATCCTTCATTAAAGCCGTATCACCGGGCGGCAGCCTATTCTACCTTTTTCGCTTTTGCAGCAGCAACAGTTGTTATTAAATTCTAATGATAATTAATATGAAGTACACTAGAATTGCGGTAATTATAGCGCTTGTCTTATTACTCAATGCAGCTTTCGCATATTCTCAATCGCGGGAATTGAAAAAAATAGTTGCCGATAAAAAGACCTCCCAAATCAGTTATACGATGACTCATCCCTTGCATGAATGGACAGGTACAAGTACGGGGGTAAATTGCATTATGCTGTATGATATAAACGAAAATAAAATTGCATCAGTGGCTGTATCGGTCATGCTATCATCATTTGACAGTAAAAATTCAAATCGCGATTCTCATGCGCTTGAAGTTTTAGAGGCATTAAAATATCCATCAGTCAAGTTTGTCAGCAACAACATTCAACAAAGTGACAATGAAGTAACCATTTCCGGAAACCTTACCTTTCATAATGTAACTAAACCAATATCCATACTGGCTGAACGAAAAAAGGAAAATGATAAGACTAATATTAGTGGTTCGTTCAATGTAAATATTACAAATTATCAAATCGAAGTACCTTCGCTCATGGGCTTTAAAACGAGTGAAGAAATTTTATTGAATTTCAAAATAGTTTATTCCTTACCAGAAATCGAGGAAGAAATAAAGAATAATTAAATCCTCTCAATAATTTAAAGTCTATTCCTGGTAAATCCTGGCCCAGGTTTTTTCCAGCAGCGCTTTTGTGGCACGTATTCCTTCTGATTCACTAAGCGGAGAACCCTCATATTCTATGCCGATGTATCCATTAAAATCGGAGTTCTTTACCATCTTCAGCATTTTGCCATAATCAATAACAGTTTCTTCTCCCTGCTCATTAAATCCATACGATTTAGCGCTCACACCTTTGGCAAATGGCAGTGTTTCGGAAACACCCTGATATCGGTCATAAGCACTGGTGCACTCTTTTCCGGGTTCGGTGCTACCCCATTTATGGGAAGTACACCAATTTCCAAAGTCGGGCAAGGTGCCTACATTCGCCATGTCTACTTGGTTCATTATTTCAACAACCCATTGCCCATCGGCACTATAAAGCCCGTGGTTTTCAATCAGTACATTGATATTAGCTTTTGAGGCATAAGTACAAAGTTGCTTCAATGCGTCTACCATAGCCGCCTGCACTGCTTCTTTCGGTCCATCGCCAAAGGCATTGATGCGAATGGAGTGACATCCTAAAATGCTGGCGGCATCTATCCATTTATAATGATTTTCTACTGCCTTATTTCTTTCTTCTGTATTGGAATTGCCCAAATCACCTTCTTCATCAACCATGATCAGCAGGCTTTTTACCCCAAGTGAATCAGCTGTCCTACGCATCTTTTTCCAGAATGCTGCATCTGTAGCGTGTTCTTTATAGAAACTGTTTACGTATTCAACGGCACTGATACCAAAATCATTTTTTGCGATGGAAGCAAAATTTTCTGCGTTGAGTTCACCTTTTTCCAGAGCACGATGAATAGACCATTCCGCCAACGAAAGCTTCAGTTCTTTATCCGGGGTGGTCATCGCAGTATCTTGATTTTTAGGTTTACATTGATTGATAAACCAAGGTAGCAAAATGAGCAGGGCCAGAGGCATCAATTTTTTTTGAAGAATTGGGTGTGTGATCATATCAGGAATCAATTTAAAGTTGGGTCGCTGTATTTAGAGCAAGTTAAGTTACAAACCATTGCTGCTTAAATAATAATGTAATTCTGCTAATCGGTCGGAATTAATAAAGTCGACCCCTGAAGCTAGCAAAGCAGCCCATGCAATTTCATTATCCGGAATTGCCCATAGGCGTAATTTTTTTCCCTCCCCATGCACTCTTTGAGCAAGCTCTTTAATGCGCGAAAGATCGTCAGGTACAGGAATGAGTTTACCATTCCAGGACGACCAGTTTGAATAATGATCGCTGATCACGGGCATCAGTTCAGAAGAGATATTTTTGCCTAAATCGCCAGGACGGCCATCCAATGCCAGGCCCTGAAATTTGGAGTTCATCATGATACTCAACGCACGATTCCCTGATATTATAATTTTAACAGGGCATCTGGTCGCGTTGCATAATAGACTTTTATAAAGTTCAACTTCACTTTGTATAGCGCGATAGGTGTTTTCAGCCTCTGTTTTGCTATCTATCATAAGATAAAATGTGCCTTGAAAACCGGGATAAATTGAATTGCTATTTTGTTTTAACAGGCTATCGAGTGGAGAAAGATAAAGTTGAGATAGCGTGTAAGTGTTATGTGATGGTGGACCGTGTGAAACCAGCAGTTTTCCGTCCTTGAGATGTACATCTGCTTCTACTGAAATAAAGCCGTTTTCAAGGGCATTCCATAATGGCTTTATATGTTCATAATCATTGTGTGCATGTGCCTGAAGATGAGGAAATTTTTCTTGACCGAATGAAGGGAAAAAAATGAAACAAAATAAAATATTAAAAATTCGGATCATGGATATCAGCTTTCAGGAATAATTGATGTTAAAAGTAAAAAATACTTGTGGTTAAAAAAGACACAAAGAACAATCCCGGTTTGTGTTTCATCAGTAACAAGGTAAGCAAGATGTGAGGGTCCGGAATATCATGCTGGCCATGATCCAACTTCTATTAAAAGTGAATTGCTATTGGGGTAGCATGCTTAAGCTATTAAGATAGCTATGTAGATTTTAATTTTTGCTGGATATAATCAGTAAAACGATATTTCTTAACGCTGTCGGGCGACAAATATTTAGCCCCTTTTATAAGGCCGATACATTGGTTGCTCCCACAATGACATTGAAAAGGTTGGTCCATATCCCACTCTGCGGAAGGATAAAAGAAAGTAAATTCTTCGCCTTCCCGAATTTCTTTAATGGCTAAAAATTCCATGCTGGTTGTGTCGAAGAAGCAGTTTGGTTCACAGCTATGGTTGGTGCAAGCCAGGCATTCAGGTAAAAGCTCAATGTGTAAATCATCACTGATCTGAACAGTCAGGTACGTTGGAGTTGATCTTACATTCTTTGCCAGAAACCCGAGAATTACTTCGTTCTTATAAAATGGCTTCTTCGTAAAAAGAGAGCGGTTGCCAGAAATCGGATCAATCCTGATTTCGGCAACTTCGGTTTGATCCAGATCGATAACTGGTTCAAGGAAACTCATGATGCAGTGATTAGTGGCTGTTAAAGATTAAAAAATAAAGAAACAAAAATATTTACAATTTACGTATTGACTATAATTTTGATAAGGTTTTAAATAAATGGCAAGTTATTCAAGAGAATCATAAGAAAGATACTCGTTCAACGATGTTTATCATAAATCAACGTAGATGTTCTCTCGCCCCCGCGGGAACTAACTGATTGTATGATGACCAGTTTTTTTCCTCGGCTCTTTAGTTGCCAATTCTCCTTAGAATTTATTTCCATTGTTCTTCCGCCAAAGTTAAAGGTGACTTTGGAGTCAACATCCAATTTGTCTTTATCAGTCGACCAATTCGCATGTTGCACACGTGGGGCATTGTTAAACACAGTCGATTGAATTTCTTTTCCGTCCAGGGTAAGAGTTTGTTCGTTGACGTCATCATCGGCCCATTCGACAACCGAAGTTGATTTGACAACTAACTTATTTTCTTTCTGAATGATATTTATTTTGTATGGGGTGCCAGATGGCCCGGTATTCTGAATGGTGCTTTCACAATCATTTAACAGCCATTCCCCGGTAAAATCAACTGCCTTATTAACAATCAGTGGAGCGAGGCCACATTTTACCCGGTATTCTTTTATGCCGTCAACGTAGGCGGCATCTTCCATAAAAATGGTCTGAGGATTTTCTGCAATTTTTTGATAAGTATCTCTTGATGTTCCCCTTGTTAAACCAGCCCAAACTACCCAATAGCTCCAGTTTGGTTGCTTTTCAATTATTTCATTGGCGGGTGGATTTCCAACTTCGCCAAGAGTAATTGGTTTACCCTTCGATAATGTGATCAATCCATCATAGTAGGATTGATTAAAGTCATTACTATAAATATCTATTGCGAGCATGTCGAGAAATTGATTTCCAGGATAATACTTATCAAACTCACGCCCAGGTTTGCTTGGTCTATCCACACTCCACACCCAAATGAGATTGTTTAACTTATGGTGTTTCACCATCCGATCAAATAACTGACGGTATAATGCTGCTGTGGTATATTTCCCTTCATGCCGTCCACCCCACCAAAACCAATCACCATTCATTTCATGATAGGGTCTCCAAAGTACGGGCACATTTGCGTCCTGTAATTGCTTAAGATGGATGGCTATTTGATCCACTTGCTTTAACCATTGCTTGTTCAACGCGGTGCCAGGGGTGAGAATATCTTTAAATTGATTGTCCAATAGTTTACCCTGAACACTTGCTAATGCCGAAGAGTCATAACCAGGAAGAGGCAGAAATGTTACCGGTTCTTCAGCGGTCGGTGGTACAGCATGCCAACATAAAGTAATAATGGAACCAAGGTTATGTTGACGGATGGCTTCCTCTACGATTGTTGGTCGTGCCAGGTAAGAGTCCTTGTCCCCATCTTTTGCAAAACCAAAATCCTGACTCCAGACAACAGGAGTTTTTCCAATATAATCAGCGGCAAATTGCGTATTCCTATCTCTTGAAATTGGAAAATTGTGTTGACCTGATAAGGTATGTCTACCAGACAAACTCTGCAAATATGCTAATAATGCTCTGGCTTCTTTAGAGGCATTAGGAGTAACCGGATCAATTTGCTGCGCCCCAGCGAAATTTGAGATAGTCATGATGAGGAATACGACCAGTATATAGCGATGTTTCATTAGGAAATTAAATTGTATGATAGGGTAACTTACGATAAGTCTTCAGCATGAATAAGGGTTTTATGGTAAAGGGCTCCATGCCATTGATGACGGTAAAATTCCAACACCTAATATAAAGCGAAACCCTCCTTCACTTTCGATTCAGAGGGTTTGCCGATTAAGCCAACAATTAAACCTGTTGATTTCAATAATGCTTCTTTACGAATTCATACGCATTGTTAAAGCAGATCATCCGGGCGAGATCTTCAGGACGATATCCGCCAAACCAGAGACCATCCTCGCGTTTCATCTCATATAGAATTTTGACAAGGTCTTGTTCAAAAGTGCTAAACTGAAGTACGGATGAGTAGCGTTCAACGGGTTGCATAAATCCATCGAAGCCACTTCCTAATGCGATCCGATGCCAGATACGATGTGGCTCAGAAAGATGATAGTCAAAAGGAATCCGTACAAATTGCTGGAGTGTGCGTTTGATCAGAGTGAGCGCTCTCTTACGAGCTAAAGGTGCTATTGGTAAGGCCCTATGCCAGGCATTTGTAACCCCACCAAGTTGATGATAATCGAGTGTAAGCCCAAGCATCCCCTCACTATTGAAGATTTGAAGAAGATCTTCGTCACAAAGATTAATACTCCAGTTCAGAAAACCCATTTTATAATATAGGTCCGCCTCAAGTCCGTTTTTACTATTGTCAATTTGATTTTGTAGAAAGTCAGTACCCGCATATCCTGTATGACTGGCGATCACGGGTATCGGATTTTCCTTATTTAATTTATTATGCGGCTCAATAATATTCTTGTAATAAGAAAGTCGAGCCGCGGCACTCATATGATGCACATCAATCAAAATGCGTGCAGAGCCAGTGGGCTCAAGTGTTTTAGTGAGACCAAGCAATTCGCACCAGACCTCAAGACATCCGGGAAATACACCGGTATCAAGACCCTTTCGTTGATCAAACAAAAGCGAAGAGGGAAAGGTAAAGCTTTTAGAATGACCACTAAACGTATTAAAAAAATGCTGTGAAAATGAAATGTAGAAAGGACGATGTTGCCAGCGGCTAACGGGTCCATTTTCGAGTGCTTCTTCGCCCTTGATTTGCCGAATACGACTTTTCAATGTTTCAAGATCGATATCTACTGGTTGATGTCCAGGCCTAGGGTCAATATCTTCTGGGTTCCCCACGCCCAATGAGTGAATTCCGCCTAATGTTGGGACAATGAAAATTTCATTACCATTAGGATTAATTTCAATTTCGCTGCCACTTGAAGCTAGCGTATATGCTCCATACCAGGTTCGCGCAATGCCGGTATGATCAATTTTTATCTCATAAGGAGTAGTTGTGTATTGACCGGAACGTTCCAGAAAGAAAAGGTATTCATCCTTTAGAGATTCGAAGTAATCATAATGACCATTCTGCAATTTCTTAACCTGATCAGGTTTAAAGTTCATACTGCGGGAACATAGAAACAATGTATCTTCATAGGAAATACGGATCTTAGGATTGCGATTTTTTATTTGTTTAACCAGCCAGTTACAGGTTACTTTTTCACCATCATTATGCCAACGTTCATGCAGTTCTATCATAAACTGCTTATTAAAACGACTACCCCCTATTCCTAAGAAAAATCCCTTTTCAATCGGAGATAATGAAGCGAAAAGCAAACGGGTATTCGAGTATAAACACTTGGCAAGATCAGTTTGACTATAGCCAGCTTGTCCGCGAGGACGTATTAAACGGTCGGGATTGCTAGGGGGGATAGCCCACGGATGCCGTATACCCTTGTCATCTTTATCTTTAAGCCGAACCTGGTCATAGGCGAATGCTGCCGGATGAGTATGTAAATCAGCGTACATATTTTTCAGTTAAGCCAAAGTTCGGTGTACTTCATTTTCTGCACTTCCGTCATTGTTAGTATAGAGGTATTGAGGCGGTAGGCAAGCATAGCATAACTGATGGGCTCATTTCCTTCTGAAAGTATGATTACCGGAACTTGCTTATTAATTGAAAATAATCGTAACGAACGAACCATTTCAAAACCGGTAACCACCGGCAAGTCATAACTACTAATCACCAAATCGTAGCGCTTGGTGCGCGCTTCCGAAAGCCCAACCCAACCACAAGTCACACAAGTGACAATGCATTGAGGCAATTGGTCTTTGATATAATCAGCAATTGATGCCTGCCGGTGAACTACCAGAACCTTCATAAACCGAACAATAAACCCTAATGATTGATTACTGTTGTTTTGAAGTTCGCTAACTAAGTTGACTATCATTTTGGTCGGATTTGTCTCCAAAATGACATCTCAACTTTTGGTGTAATTATTTTACTGGAAAGGGGTGTTTTTAAGCGATTTCAATATTCACCCTAAGAATATTCTTAGAAAGAATGGTATAAATTCTTAGAAAAATCAGAAAAATGGACAGATGGATTTATTCGATTTTGGGATTTTCAGGAAAAGTACACACCTCAATTGAGTATCAGTTTAACGGATAATACCCATTTCATAAGCAGCACGAACCAGCCCAACAGTAGTTTTTACCTCAAGTTTATTTTGGACATTCAACTTATGTGAATGGACTGTCTTTTCATTAATTCCGAGCAATGAGGCTATTTCTTTAGTCGACTTATCCTCACAAATCAATCGTAGAATTTCTTGCTCTCGCTTGGTAAGTACAGTAGCAGCAGAGAAATCAGGCCGTTTGGCTTTGAGTTGGTTGCGCATACTTTTGCGTAATACTGATACTAGCAAGTCATTGTGATAAAAGTCGCGATCGATAACGGCATAGATTGCGCGCTCGAGTTCAGCAGGATCGCTGTTTTTAAGAAGGAAGGAGTTCACACCGATCTCGATCATATGAAGAATGGATTTCTCATTATCATGCATCGTCAGAACTATGATTTTCAGCTCAGGATATTTAAGAATGAGTTGTTCGGCACATTCCACGCCGCTCATGACGGGCATCTCCAGATCCAATAGGACAACATTGGGTTGTTTTTTAGATACCGACTCCAGGCACTTCATGCCATTATCAGCATCGGTCACCTCTCCAATACGTGGGAAAGTCTTCAGCAACTGGCACACTGCTTTGCGAAAAATATGATGATCATCAACTACACATATATCAATTTTCGAGGACTCCATGAGATAAAATTGAATCAAAATTTTTAATTCAAAGCAACTTTTGTACCGGCAAAGAACAATTGGCCATCCGGCGAATATCTGTAAATATAACCCAATTACTGACTGGAAATGATGGCGGGAAGCCAACTGTTTTTGTCGTGAAAAACGATGATGTTAAATTAATACCCGGTTTGAGTTTTATGTTTATGGGTATATATTTGATTGAAACAAATCGTTAAACAAAGCACAATTAATAAGCAATTTTAATGGTTATAATTAGGACAGCTGCCGAAAAAGATGCTGGAGACATCATTGGATTTCAACAGAAGATGGCGATGGAAACTGAAAACGTAACATTAGATCCGGATGTTTTGGCAATGGGTTTAAAACGGTTGTTTGAAGATCCGGCTAAAGGGAAATATTATGTCGCAGAACAAAATGAAGAAGTGATCGGATGTCTGATGACAACCTTTGAATGGAGTGAATGGCGTTGTGGGAACGTACTGTGGATACAATCGGTGTACGTCAAACCAGCCTATCGCGGAAAAAGAGTGTTTAAGAAAATGTATGAACACATCAAAAGTTTAGTAACGCCGCAATCCGAGTACCGTGGCATTCGTCTGTATGTTGATCAATCCAATAAAGCCGCACAAGAAGTATATCAGAAACTGGGTATGAATGGGGAGCATTACCAGGTGTTTGAGTGGATGGCCGATTAATGCTAAATAGATATTAACGACTTTATCGGAACCCAGTAGCTTAGGATAAACTTATTAACCATGTCAGAAGTATTTCGTTGCCCCTGGTGCTTAAAGTTTGAAAAATATATCCAATACCATGATGAAGAGTGGGGCACTCCGGTCCATAACGATCGGGTGCATTTTGAGTTTCTAATTCTGGAAGGAGCTCAGGCTGGTTTAAGCTGGTCAACCATATTAAACAAACGAGAAGGTTATCGTCGCAACTTTGCTGATTTTGATCCTCTCAAAGTATCCAGGTTTACAGAAAAACGAGTAGAAAAAATTTTACAAGACCCGGGCATTATCCGAAATAAATTAAAAGTAAATGCAGCAGTTAATAATGCCAGGCGATTTCTTGAAGTCCAAAACGAGATTGGAAGTTTTGACAAGTACATCTGGGGATTTGTTAATCATACACCGATCATCAACAAATGGAAAACCCTGAAGCAGGTTCCTGCCACGACAAAAGAATCTGACGCATTAAGTAAAGATCTGATCAAAAGAGGATTTAAGTTTGTTGGGTCTACGGTGATTTATGCACATATGCAAGCGTGTGGTTTGGTGAATGATCACCTGGTGGATTGCTGGAGGTATAATAAAGTATAATCGGTCGACTTGAATTCGCCCAGGTATTTACCCAATTATTTTCGCAATGAAAGTCAAATTCTCGCTTCTCTTATATTTCGCTTCGCATACAATTCACTTTGTGCACAACCACAGAACATCCTCTTCATCCTGGCAGATGATATGAGTTATCCATTCTCCAGTGTGTGGATTACCAAATGGAGTATTGAGTTTGTTAAGGAATAATGCTCAGATATAACGTCACTTAAAGGAGATATTTTATAAACGCGTAAGTTCCAAGTACAAGTAATGTAATACCTGGAATGAGTTTCACAACCCGGTTATCCTTAACATACGATGACAGCCGTTTTGCCAGAAATGCAAAAAGAGTAAGCAGAACCATCACGCCTACGGAAGTTCCCAACACATAGCTATGAACCCGCCATTGAGTTGTTAAATCGATCCATCCTTGTGATTTAAGAAAGGCAGTATAGGCAATCCAGAAAGGTATGGCCATTGGGTTAAGAATGCTAAGGATAAGGCCCCTCCGAAATCCACTTTCATTAAACTTAATTGAAAAATCACTGGGCTTGCGTGCTGACCAAATAGAGAATGCGCCAATGACAATCATCACGATGGCCGTAATCAGTTGAAAGTTATCGATGATAACTGGCGATGCGGTGATCCAGTCTTCAAATACAACAGCGATCCATGCATATGGATATTCAATGATGGAAACGGCTAGCGCAAAACGTAAAGCAGCTTTAATTTTAAGTTCCATTCCCAGTTGCAGCACAGCCAGATTGAGTGTTCCTGGAGGAATTGATCCGATGAAACTGATGATAGCGCCAATAAGAAATACCTGAATGATCATACACCGGGGGCCAAATATTTTTTAACTCGTTTATAAATCTGTTTGGCTTCTGGAAAGGAAAGGTAAGGGACTCCCCGATCATGATTTTCTTTGCTTACACGATAAAGATTTCGCCAATGTGTAATCAATACGCTGATTGCGGTGAGTAATGAAGTGCCCGGATGATAAATATGAGATGGCTCTGCTCCACATCCATTGAGTTCCATAATTTTTATTTTTCCGTTTTCCAAATCCGAGATAGACGCGCAGCGTAAATCATAGCGGCCAAAGAAAAAGCCATCAATATTTTTGCTGATGGCATCAAAGGATGAATTGAGTTTATCCGTAATCAGGTGATTGTAATTTAAAAAGGTGGTGCCAAGACAATGATTGCCGATGGAGACGAGTTCTAACTTGGTCCCAGATGGAATAATTTGAGATAACTGCTCCGCATATAGTTGACTAAGGGCGTTCCATTGAATTTTGGCCCTATCTTTTTCAAGTATTAATTCCTGCAGTGTTTTCTCGCCATTCCCGGTAACGGAAAGAAATTCTTTTCCCGTAATGCTATTCACAAAACCGTTTTGCTGCGAAGGAAAGCGAACATAATATACACCAAATTCGTGAGGCAGATCAATCAGCTCCTGCACAATAAAATCAATTTTAATTTCATTAAGATATAGTTCAATATCCTTATCATTTCTTATTTGTTTCACTTTCCAACCACGCTCACCAAGATCAGGTTTGAAAATTAAAGGTAAAGTTAAGCCGGCATTGTTGATGCTTTCGGTAACATCGGTTACTGAGGCAGGTAATTTAATGAGCAGCGTTTTAGGTTTTAACGAATCGGGTATAAGCTGTAAGACTTCAAATTTGGATTCACCCATCATACCCCCTGTCAGGATTACCGGGTTAGAGGCAGAAAAATAAAAAAGTGAACGCTCGCGGATAGCATACCAGATCCACATCAGGATTATCGGTAGCTGGATAATCCCGAAGGGCCAGAATTCCCACGAGGTAAGTTTTATTATAAAATTGCTTCTGAATAATTTATGCACAACAACTAAAGAATGGCGCAAAAATACAGAATTACCGCACTGACAAAACGGATTCTTTGTAACGTAATGTGGAAACAGCAATTCCAAAATCAGGAGGCATGACAACGTAATCGGCCACTTCCTTGATTCCTATTTTCATGATGGCCATATGATGCACAGCATGTTCAATATTATAAACTAATTCGCGGTGGTAATTGCTTTTAATAATCACACCATCTTCACTATCCGGTAAGTATCCTGCTTCTAATAGTAAAGATTTATCATCCTGATTAATGATTATGAATTCTTGAATCTGATGAATAGTACTTAAGGCGACTGTCTTATCAAGTTCCATAACTTTATTGTGAACACGCTTATCATAGTTGACAATACCTTGTTCATATCCTTGCTTAAGGATTATAAAAAACTCGAGCGTATGCCTCAGGTGTTGACCAATCGTAGCATTTAAGGCAGGAGAAGGTTTGCAAAAATCAGCTTCTTGTATTTGTTCTACTACACCTGCCAATTGGAGGAGTATATTATTAGCTGCTTGGATAAGCTGCATCATTTTATTTAATTTTTAAGTGCCGCAAAGATAATTGAAATAGTGTTTTTTATAGATGAGAATTAAAGTTTGACGATTATTGAAGAAATTTCTTCCAATTCTGCTCCGCTTTTATTTTTAATGTATTCTCATCCTTGTTCCAATCAGTAAGCGTATTGTTCCCCCAAAAGTTATAGAATAGATAAAGCTTCCCATTTACAATCTTGAAAGTTTTTGGATCTATTTTCACTTTCTCCCCGGTTTCACCCATAGCGTAGGCACACCAGCCGCCATAAGCTGGCTCAAATTTTTCAGGGTTTATTTTAAACGTTGAAAGGTTCTGGGGATTAACAAAGAAATAAATAGCTCCCCTGAAAGTTAGTTTTAATTCTGATTTTCCTTCCAATGGGCTGCCATTGAAATAACTTACAGGATCGTAACCCTCAAGAGCAATTTGTTTTTTAAGATTATAGTTCTTAAGGTAGATCTCATCGTTTTGCGCCCAAACCATTGTGCTCATTAGTAGAATCAGAGTCAGAGCCGTTAATTTCATCTGTTTTTTTATTAAGATTAATAAGGATCCTAAGGCATATAACGTGATGAAAGACAATTTCGATTTCATGCTGTCGCCTAGTCACCCATAATTTCACGAACAAATTCCCAAACCATTTCTGATTCATAACCTTTGCTAATCGCAAACCGGGCGACCTTATTGCGCTTTTTATAAAGATTTACTTCCTGAATTTCGGTTATTTTTTTTTTGATAAGTGACTTCAGCGTTTTAGCATAATCGGCAGATTCAATTTCAAGCAGTCCTCGATGAATACAATTTTTAGTAAGACCTAAATATTCGAGTTCATTTTTGATTTTAATTTTTCCCCATTTCTTTATCCTGAATTTTCCTCCGGCAAAAGCTTTTGCGAAACGCTCTTCATTGAGAAATCCATCAGTAATAAGTTGGGATATTATTTCATCGACCTGGTTTCCATAAAGCCCATAATCGTAAAGTTTGGTCTTTACTTCTTTATGCGAACGTTCCTGATAGGCACAATAGCGTTGAATCTTTGAGCGTGCTTCTGAAGGTGAAAATCTTTTCTTTTGTCTGGAATCCTCATCTTCGTAGCTGGTCATAATTCAAATATCAGCATGTGGTTTCCTGAAATCAAGTTTCATCCCTTCTTCAGTGATGAAGGAATCATTATTTTAAAAGCCCCTTTGTCTTCAGGATACTGAT
>JAHEMS010000042.1 GCA_024643595.1 Bacteroidota bacterium | reverse complement strand
TATCCAGCTACACCCGACAAACCAAAAAATAAAAATTGCTTATCGGTGATTGGAATACGGTATGCGAAGGTGACCTGGGTTGATGTGGTGCGCAAAGCAACTGTCTCCTGGGAGAGAAAATTCATTCCGAGAGATGCCCTGTTTTGGGTTGGCAGCTGAACGGAAAAGCCAGCAGCCGAAGGGGCATTATTAAATCCCAGCCACTGCTGCCTATACAAAAGGGATACTTCGGTATAATCATTCATGCCAGCAAAGGCGGGATTAAACAGATAAGGATTAAAATAAAATTGACGGAAAGCAGGCGTATTTTGCCCTATCGCCAGCAACGAATTAATAGATAAAATAATGATCAGCAATGTATTTCTCATCCTTTCCTTTATCGTACAATGCGCACGGCTCCCGTTATCTCTTTCTTATTTTCACATGATATTATGTAATAATAGGCTTCTTCTTCCAGGGGCTGACCACCGCTTGAACGGCCATCCCAGGTGTTGTCATATGAAGTGATTTCATAGACGAGTTTACCAAAGCGGTTAAAGATGGATACTTTACATCCTTCATAATTCAGCGTATTTGTCCATAGCCAATAATCATTGATGCCATCACCATTGGGCGAAAATAATTTTGGAAACTGTACTTCCGGAGGAATAGATGCCAATGGAATTAATAGGCTAGCCCTTCGCGGACTATTTTCCAATACGGTAATCATTCGTTCTATTTGTCCTTTCGTAAATAGGTTCATGCATATATCATCGGTATAGTCCAGAAAATTCTGAAACATTTTACTTTGTGGATTACTTACAGGACACTCTTTTACAGGATGAGCAGGACAACCAACAGTTTCCGTGGATTGTATTGGTGTATCATCAACATGATCGTCTCCGGTGCAATCAGGCTTATCACCCCAAATATGACGTAACCCTAAAAAGTGGCCCATTTCATGAGTGGTAGTTCTGCCTTTGACATAACTGGGATGAAGCTGAAAATTTCCATCATCAGTGGACCCAAATACTTCAAAAGAAATTACGATACCATCTGTAAGTCGGCTCTTCGATGAATTCTCTAACCCTGGCAGCGTTGAAACAGGAAACTGGGTATAACCAAACCGATCGGACAGATTACACACCCATATATTCAGATAGTTTTCAGCCGGCCAATAGCTTTGCGCTTTAAGCTCCTGGTCATTTTCAATAGTGTATTCGGGCATGAGCCCTTTTATGCGATTTATCCCTTTGGAAGGCAATCCATTGGGATCCGTTTGGGCTAATACGAATTCGATTGAGCTTGCCCCCGCCAATGACTGAAATTCAGCAGGGGTATTCACGGCATCTTTATTTTGCCTTTTGAAATCCTTATTCAACACGGCAATTTGAGAAAACACTTGCTCATCAGAAATGTTCGTGCCAGCTCCAACAGACTCGCCGTTGTGAATGATATGGACAATGACCTGAATTTTATGAGAAATTGCCACCACCCGCTTTTCCTTCTCCAGGTCTTTACGGAATTTTATTTTTTCGACCAGCCATTGTTCAAATTGGACATCACGCTCATTAATTACCCCGATTTTCCTATTCTGAAGTGAGTAGGGAACAGTTCCGCATCTTTCCTGACTATGAGATGCGTTTGAAATAAAAAAAAGCAAAATGAAAAAGTAGGCGTTCTTTTTCAGTGATTGATTGGTATAACTTGAATTGAAAATTATTTTCACGAATTCCTACCTGGCTTTGAACTGGTACCAAATCAAATATACAAAGTCAGGTGCGATGTGAAATTAAGTTGTAAGGGAGCCAAGCATGGCCCTGAGTCAATCATCCAAAGATTTTCTTTAACAACCCCTTTTTGGGTGGGTTTGCCAAATCATCTAATGCTGTACGTAAGTAAACTAAAAAGGCATCATCCTTAAGGATATAACTTGATACGCCCATTTTGGTAACTGTTTTCCTAAGTTCAGGATCAGTGTCCGCGGTGATGTAAATAACCGGGATGCGAGGTCTAATCTTAGATATCAGCTTTAAATAATAGATGCCACTCTTATTCGGTTCTTCAAGATGATTATCGAGTATAACCATGTACGGTTTCTGCTCATTAATCTTCACAATTCCTTCATCGCCATTTAAAAAAATCTCCGTCTGAAATCCACCCAGCTGTTTAAAATGTTCTTTCATGAATTTCAGATAAACAGGATCATCATCTATTATATATACAAATTTGTCCATACCGGTTGATTAAATTTGAAGGGAAAGTTAAACAGAAAGACTATATAATGGTCGTTATTAGTTCTAAAGTTTTCATGAAAAACAATATTTTTCTAATGGGAATCATGATCAGCAATAACAATACTTCTTTCCAACACCTCACCTTGCTCATCAACTAATGTGAGCAGATGACTACCCGGCTTTGGTGTGATAGCGAGCCGGTGTTTTCCCTTGGTAGCCCCTAAATAATTGCCATCGATATGCCAGTAAATGGTAGTTAGATTATTTCGATGGGCCACTTCAAATAATGCGCTTCCATCCTGCCCGTCCAGTTCACGAGGAATTAAAATCCGGGCGTTCAACTTCGGATAAATAAAATCCATAGCGGATACTTCGGCTGGGCTTACACAGTCCGCCCGGAGTGGTGGTAGTGATTGATAACTTAGATTTTTCGTTCTATAATAATATTCCTGCACAGGAGGTAAAACAAACCAGGCAACAGATTGAACCTTGTTAACATTCTCGCAATCACCATGGACACGATATTTTCTATCTTCTGATAAGTGTACTTTTTGATGATACCCGCAAGGGGCCGTTTGTAGTCCGGCATGCGTCACCATCACCTCTTTGGTTTCTTTGCATAATTCAGTATCCCGCATGCCACTTTGCGCACACACACTTATCCTCTTGAGTTCAGACAAAGGTTGTTGGAACCAGCTGTTGCCTGGCAACTGCGAAAAAATATCAAATAATATAGGTGAGGCTGATTCTGTTCCAGTAAGACCTGGTCGGCCTTCACCGTCAGCATTCCCAACCCATACTCCAACAGCATAGTCTCCATTGATGCCCACAGCCCAGGCATCGCGCAACCCATGACTGGTTCCGGTTTTCCACGCAATCTTTTTCGCACTATAGAAATTCCGCCAACCAGTCTCCTCCCCTGGCCGATACACCTCTTTTAGTGCATCGAATGTAAGGTAGATTGATCCAGCACTGAGCCAGGATGATTCTTCCCTGATTTTATGATTATCCTTATCAGAAGCAATATAGACTGGAGAACGAAAATCCTTTTTTGAATACCGGTTTTTGCCCGGAACTTCAAAATAGTTGTTTAAGGTACGCGCCATTGAGGCATAGGCTCCAGTGATATCCCACAGCGTACCTTCAGCGCCGCCTAATATTAATGATAAGCCGTAATGATCCGGTGGTTGGTTTAACGTTGTCATTCCGATTCGCCTCAATAGTTCATAAAACTTTTCATACCGATATTCCTTTAATTCATATACAGCAGGAACATTTAACGACCTTATTAATGCCTGACTGGCTGATACAGCACCATCGTATTGTTTGGAGAAATTCCTGGGAGAAAACCCGTTAATCATCGTGGGTACATCTGGCACCAACATGTCGGGCAATAATTTACCTTCATCCAGCATGGCGGCAAATAAAAACGGCTTGAGAATACTGCCCGTACTTCTTCGAGCCGTAATAACATCAACATGTTCACCATGCTCGTGGCCTGCTCGTGTATTACCTACATAGGCCAATACATTTCCGCTTTTTACTTCAACGACTAAAGCCGCTGCATTAAATACCTGATTTCCCTTCAGTGACTGATGGTGCTGATTGACTATATCGCTTATTCTTTCCTGCAATGTTTCATCCAGTGTTGACTGAACACGATGTTGTGCATATCCGTCTTTAGCAATACGCGTTAATAAGTGCGGTGCACGCCCCGGGAGTCTAAGTGGATATTCCGGAATCGATTCTGACCTAGAAAGCTGATATGTAATAGAGTCAATTTTTTTTGTGATCAATAATTGAGATAGTAACCGATCGCGTTTACTTTTTAATTGGTCTCGGTTTTTACCCAAATGAATCAATGAAGGGTTATTTGGCAATACGGCTAATAGTGCCGCTTCCGACCAGCTTAGTTGTGATATATCCCTGCCAAAATAACGCCAGCAAGCCGCTTCAAGGCCTACCACATTTCCGCCAAACGGAGCATGTGCTGCATACATATTCAAAATTTCATTCTTTGTATAGCTGAACTCCAGACGGGTTGCCAACATCATCTCTATTAATTTTTCAAAGAAAGTACGGGGTTGGTTTTTCCTTGCAAGACGAATTACCTGCATGGTGAGGGTGCTTCCTCCGCTAATAATTTTTCCCGAATTAATATTTTGTTTCGTTGCCCTGCCCAAAGCGAGAAGATCAACGCCCCAATGATAATGGAAACGCTTATCCTCAAAGGCAATAATGGCCGTTTTGAAATTATCTGGCACTTCTATTCCTGGCGGAAATCTCCATTGGCCATCGGCGGCTATCATTGCCCCTAGCAGTTGGCCATTACGGTCTTCCAGCACGGTAGAGTAAGGATCATGAAAAAGCACTGTTGGAAGAGATATATAATAACCGCTGATCAGAAGAATTCCTGATACAAGAAAATAATAACGATATCGCTTAAACCACTGCTTCACTTGTTTCATCAACTACACACTATGTTTCACTGGGCAAAATATTTAATCATTTTATCCCTTTGGAACAGCAAATGAGAAAAATCTACTTCAATTTTTTCTTATAGTCCACCTCATCAAAACCCAATAACAGAACCGTGCCATTTTCCTCAATTAAAGGTCGCTTAATTACACTCGTCTTCTCTACCATGAGTGCAATTGCAGATTTTTCATTGGTAACTTTATTTTGAATCGCTTCATCCAGCTTACGCCAGGTGGTCCCTCGTTTGTTGACAAGTTTTTCCCATCCTACCTGCTTTATCCACGAAGTCAATTTGGAAGCGGTGATCCCTGATTTTTTATAATCATGAAACTCAAATTCAATCTTATTCTTATTCAACCAGTCAAGCGCCGATTTTACCGTGTTACAATTCTTTATGCCATATACAACCATCATGATATTTACTGATTTTCTTTTTTTATTACTTGTACTGTTCTGCCCTTTTTCCTCCCATATATATTATTGTCATACATCGCTTCACAACTTACCGCCGGCAAATAATAATTACCTGCATAACTGGCCGTTAACATCACTTTGAATGTCTTTCGCTGATTCGCGTTTAAATCAAAATAGGTATAAACCCGGTCATCACGTATATCCTGATAAGTAGGCAAATCTCCAGTGAGCCTTGCTCCATCATCCCCGGTGATGCGCAAATTATTGATCTCCCATCCCGGAGGAAACACCTGGCTCAATGCAAGGTTTTTATAGGTTCCCCGCATACCAGGATTGTAAACAGTTACCGTAGCCATAAATTCACTCCCCTGTTCCATGCGATCAATATCTACCATATTTCCTTTTGTATCAGTATATGCTATTAGAAGAGAAAGATTTTTTGAATCTTCCTCTTCTTGTCCACGTGCCGGAACGCCCTCCGCAATCAATCGCACAAATAAAACCCCCTTGCTTGCGCTAACTACGGACAGTGATCCATTCTTTACTCCTTCCACAGGCAAAGGAACTTGAGCCACTGATAATTCGGTACTGGTAGTAATTTCTCTTCCATTATAATTATAGCTAAACTTCAAATCACCTTTTTGTTGCACCGAAGCAAACTCCCCTACTGATTTCAAGCTCCAGGCGAGTGACTGCGTACTCATCCAATAATTGGAGTTACTTAAACTTTGTGATAGCTCTTTCACCAACTCAAAAGCTTTTGCACGGTCATTGAGAAGCAGTAAAGTCTCCAGGATGATAGCTTTATCGCGTATTTCTGAGCCGTATGAATACGCCATTTCCTGATAGGGTTTCACCATGGTGGAAAGATTGTCGACCAATTTTTTGGCTGCCTCCGGCTGCCCCGCTTTTACATAAGCTGCCGCCAGCATCCACGCTGCTGTTGCTGGCAAAGGGGCCTGCTCACGAAGGCGATTCATAGCACCCAGTTCCGGTTCTCCTGATAACGCCAATGTGTAAAGGCGATAGGCTTGAATTAATTCACTGCTGCTATATTCCTGACTCTTTCTCCATCCTTGTGCTTTACTCCTCTGATATTTTTTCCAACGCCTGAGCATGTCGTTAGGAACAAAGTATCCCCTGGCTTCCGCTTCTACCAGAAAGTGACCGGCATATGAAGTACTCCAGCTATCCGTATCTTCATTGCCCGGCCAATATGAAAATCCTCCCTCACGATTAATAAATGTTTTTAATCGTTCAACTCCAGCTTTCACATTACGCTGAATACTTGACTTTTCATCTTCCGTTAATGTTTTTACTTTGTCCAGATACAACTGCGGGAATACAGCAGAAGTAGTTTGCTCAATACATCCATAGGGATATTGATATAAATACCTCAACCGCTGTGCCAAATTGATTGGAGGTAAGCTAGAGATCTCCAGCACTGCTGAATTTGTCCCTTTCACTCCAATTGGAGTAACCATCGATGTCCATGTTTTACCCGCTTCTAAAATCGCATCCTGAACTTTCGTAACGGGTGGGTTAGGATTGCGAACTTCAATCTCGATTTCATCAGTTGCCTTATGGGATCCTGACAAAGCTGTAACTTTTATTGTTGCTTTACCTGTTTCTCCTTTTACTAATAAATCAAAATCAAACGTCATGTCGGTATTGCCGTTCATTGAGAGCGTACGGGACGCTTCTGAGATGGTTACTGGTCCAGTTACTTTGATGTCGACTTTCACATTGTTAATGTTCTTCTCGGCAGCGAATAGCGTAATTGGTAATTTCACAGTTTCCTCGGGTCCTAATACCCTCGGTAATGTAGCCAATACCATTAGTGGTTTACGCACTGGAGTCACCTTTTCTGTTTTTCCATACGCGCCTTCGTAACCAGCAACCAGCATGGTTTTGACGGAACCGATGTATTGTGGCATTATAAATCGGTGCTCATTATTTCCTCCTTCCAAGGTAAACGGACCGAAGTATTTTACGACTGGTTTGAAACGATTTGCCTTTGCATCATCCTCCTTGGCTGTAATTTCCGAATCACCTCCTAACGCGAGCAATCTATCCAACCTTCCACCAAAAGACCCCATCACCTGATCGTATAAATCCCATGTCTTCACGCCAAGGGCTTCGCGCGCATAGAAACGATTCCATGGATCCGGAGTTTTAAAACGTGTTAAATCAAGTAACCCTTCATCTACCATCGCCAACGTGTACGTCATCTTATGTTTTGATTGTTCGGATACCTTGATGACAACTTCTTTTCCAGGCTCGAGCACATCTGGCATGGTAATTATCGGATTCAAATGTGTGCCCGGATCTTCCACTTGCACTGGTATGATTCCATACATGCGGATTGGAAGGTCATTGATTGACTGTGCATGGGGTTGTAATAAAGTGACGTTGATAAACACATTCGGAGTCATCTCTTTAGCCACTTCAAACGAAAATTTATTATCGCCTTTTTGTGTTTCCAGCCAATTAGTTTGTAATACTCGACTGCCATTTTCAATACTGATCAGGGCTCTCCCCTGATCACTGCCAGGTATAACCAGGTTAACTTTCTCCCCGATATTATAAACTGGCTTATCGGAAGAAAATGAGAGCATGGTTGCTCCATCTGATTCATTGCGGGCTCTACCTGCCCAGCCTGGCCAATCCACATACACAACTTTACCAGTGCTGTGTCCCGATATGCGATCGTATGCCTTTACAAAAAATCTTCCCCACTCAGGATATTTGATTTTAAAATTCCACGACCCCTTTCCATTCACGGTTTGAATTCTTCCGGTTGAAATAGGCTGTGCATAATTACCCGACATAAAATTGATGGCCCCATCAGACCCGTCCCACCACCAACGCCAGTTAATTTTATATATAAATAGTTCAACGCTTCGAGACAGTGGCTTGCCATCAGCATCCACCGTTACGATATCCACGCGATGAGTGGTGTCGGTGAGCAACATCCCTCTTGCTTTGTCTCCTTGAGGAAGGCGAATACCGGTAAGTGAAGAATACGGATAGTAAGGGATACTAAATCGGTCAATGCTAAAATTACCACTCTCTTCATAAACCTTGCCCCTGAAAACGGCATTAAGCATTCCGGGTGCATTTTCAGAAACCGGTAGTTCAACATTTACCCGTGCATTTCCTTCCGAATCCGTATAGCCATCATATACAGGTTTTGATTCACTGAAAAAATCGAGGGATGGATCATCAAATGTATATTCGGAATATTGATCAAACTTTGTAGTGCCTTTTGTTAGCATCACTTCGAATTGAGCGCGTAAATTATTACCGGGTGCTCCATGAAGCCAGTTCACTTTTAAATTCCCGGAGATGGCATTAGTTCCAGCGGTTAATTTGTCCACTCCAAAATCCAAATTGATCTTGAGTCGATTTGGTTTCACCATTTCAATTTTGATAGGTTGAGTAAATGTAGTGCCACCTACTTTTACCCGACTGAGCCAATTGCCTGTCGGGGCATCTTCAGAAGTGGCCGTGGCGAAGTTGTAAAAACCATTTTGCGAATTAGAGCGAACCAATCGCGAAGTAACTTGCCCTTGAGGATTCAGCAATTCAAAAACAACAGGATGGGATGGAGGAAGAAGCTTCATCTTATCTTCCAGTATAAAACTTAAATACAAAGAATCACCTGGCCGCCATACACCACGTTCACCATACAAAAATCCCTTTATTCCCTTATTGACAAACTCGCCGCCTACATTAAAATTGCTAAGCGATAATGATTCTCCATCCTGAACTTTAAGATATCCTCGTTGAACTCCATTTTTGGCAATAAGGGCAAAGGGCTTTTGCCTGGTTGAAATAATTGCCATTCCATCCTGACCGGTTGAAGCGCTACCTATGAGTTGTTGTTGAAAGTCATATAATTCAAGCTGAACCCCTGAAATCGGTTGTGTGGTTTTTAGGTCGTTTACTATCACAACAGTATTCCCATCACCGCCTCGTTTGGCAAGCAGGCCAAGGTCAGAAGCTATTATATTTCTTTTGATTTTACGATTTCCAGTATAGTACGAGGAGTGACATGGATTATCCCGTTGTTTCCAATCATAATCCTCGTAGTAATATTCATCATCATAAGAATCCCAATAGCTGAACTCGGTATTTTCATTTTCTTCTGGCTCGTCAAACGTGTCAGAATTGTTTCCGTTTTCACCTATTTCGCCTTCGCATACGTAAGCCAGATATGATTTTTTAAAATTTATTTGCACTTGATAAATCGCTCCCGGATCTACATTTATAAATTTGGAAAGATCAAGCGTGAACCGATTCCATTTGGCCAGATCAGTCACTCCGGCATTTTCTAGCGAAACCATCTTATCAAACACGGGTTTCCCTACCCTTCTTAACTCCTGATTACCATCATAGTCATTAGCCTGAAGAAATTGCAATACATTGCTTTCATAAATCTTTATAATCTTCACGTCTACCGCTTTCAAATTTACCGCCTCAAAAGGCATGACTAGTCCTTCACTGGAGGGCAAAATATTTCCCTTTCCTGTAAACCGGACCGTTGGAAGCGTTTGCTCGAAGACAACATCAAAGGAGATGGCCGGAGACATCTTATAATCAAGAATGTTTCTAATTCCAGCTTCAATGTTCAGTGTGCGGGATCCCGTTTGCCGTACCGGAGGGTAAACAAGAATTTCATTGTCTCTTATTTCAAAGTCGAGGTTCGCCAACTCAGAAACACTAACCAATCCTTCCAGGTTTTGAGATTCGTTGAGTGGATCCGAAAACTGAATGACAACTTTCTGACTTGATCCTTGTTCAACACGAACATTGGTCACTTTAAAATCGCCCAACGCAGCAATCTCAACTTCCTTTTTGTCATGTTGATTGATACCCAAACTGGAACCAGAAAAATCCAACCGTACAATGCTCGCTGACTCTTTACGAGAAACCTCTTCAACAGTAAACACATGTTGTTTCCCTTCTGTTGTGTGGCTCCAATTCACTTTTAATGTATTTCCATCTTGCTGTGCAGACAACATTTTTTCTACCGCTTCACGCTCAGCAAAGTCAGCCGTAAATAGCGTCCCTTCTATTCGTTGTCGTTTCAAATCCGCCTTTACATAAGGCTTGATATTTTCTACTTGTACCTCAAAATTCTGAGGAATTACCTGCAACGTGAATTCAAATGATTGCAGTGCTTCTGGAACTTCAATCAGTCGCGCTAATTGAAACTTAATTTCATAAATCTGTCCAGAATTTAATCGGGCATCTGGTCTGAATTCAACCGTACGTCGGTCAAGCCAGACGGTAATGCCTTTCACCGATGGATTTAATTCAAAAAGTTTTATGGTAGTCTCGTCACCAACCGACGAAGAATCCACAACATCTCTTGAAAGTGCTACTCGAATGGGAGTGCCTGAACCTATAACTCCTGCTGTATACGACGATATGTACTCACCAAATGCAGGATTGAGGGTAGAATTGAAGGTTTTGCTTCCCTTCCCTACATTAAAATAAAAAATAGAATAACCGATGATGCTGAGTACAATGATGATAAAGCCTGTTTTTTTCCAGTTATTGCTCATAATAGATGTTGATTTTTAACACTATGAAATATCGCAAAAAAATAGAAAGAGAAGTTTATGTCATATTAGTATTTTTTAGAAAAGTAACCACAAGGCTTTGATATTGAACCCTTTTTATTGGCAGTCTATCGTCTGCAAATTCAATTTATCAGTACCACGGAACCGGACACAACTTTTTGAGCGTTCTTTGCAGCACAACCAAAAAACAAAATATTTATGATCAAAAAAATTTTTTTATCCTTCTCTGTTGTTGGCCTTCTCTGGAGCTGCGGCTTAAAAGATGAGAATGCAAAGCTCAAATCAAAGATTGATTCTTTAAGTATAGAAGTTAAAACTGGCCAGGAAATGGTTACTACTTTACAAGAAGTTGGTCTATTACTAGATTCCATCGATATCAACCGCAATGTTTTGAGATCTAACATCATTGAAGGTACCAGTTATACTAATTATTCTGAGCGTTTAAAGAGCATCAACGCCTATGTTGAATCTACCAGTTCAAGAATTGAAGAGCTGGAATCTTCATTATCAAAAGCGAAATCGGGTTCTGCACAATATGCGTCAATGGTCAAAAAACTGAAGAATGACCTGGAAGCAAGAAAAGCTGAAATGCTTGTACTGGAAGAGTCAATAACTAAACTCAAAACAGAAAATGAAGCGCTTGTTCTGACAGTAAATCAAAAAGAAACGGTTATTTCAGAAAAGGATAACTTCATTCAGGTTAAGGAACAAGAATTGGATAACATGGAAACTCAATTCAAGAGTTTTTCTGAGCAATCAAAATTAACAGAGGGTGATCTTTACTTTGCACAAGCAGCTGCGTTGGAAGAAGCTGCTGATCGCACAAAACTTGCTCCTCGTAAGAAAAAATCAACTCAACAGGAAGCCCTGGAGCTTTACCGCAAAGCATTGCAAATGGGCAAACAAGAGGCTGAAACCAAAATAACTGAATTGGAGAAAAAGCTTTCCTAATATTTTCTTCAACCATGTATATAAGGCCATCTCAAAAAGATGGTCTTATTTTTTTATACAGGTGACTCCTTGAACATAATTTCTGATGACTTCTATGGATGAGGCCACATTGCTACCCGCAAAACCCTTAATGTCTTTGTAGGTAACAGTGCGAATATACTCTTCAAGAAAATGATCAGACAATGGTAAATACGACCAATGCCATTTCTCTTCCTCATAACCAGTACGTCCTCCGGTTTTAGAGGTATAGGGCTGACAGAATCCATATTCTGCCGCATGGGCAGTAAGCCACCGATATATTTTTAATCCCTTCCCGCTTTCAAAGGAACTATTCTCTAAAGAATTTAAGTCCATATCAGTTCCCCAATGGTGCCGCGATGTGGATGGCATGGAGCTATAAAGTAAAATTAATTTTGCGCGTGCCTTGGGGTCTTCTATCGTCGTTAGATTTATTCCTTCTACATTGGTTCGGCCTTCCCATTTGTTTTCCCAAATTCTCTTTTGCGATTCAAAATTACGCGTAGCCGAAATAATGATTAGGTCAACTCCATCTTTAATCGCGGCATCATGCATCCGAACAAATGCCTCATAGGTCTCTTTCCTTAGATATCCACCTTTGGCACTTCCTTGACCATGTTCATCACTAATTTTAACAAATTGTAGGTGTTCTGAGGGCTCAAACTTTCCAAGCAGATAATTCTTGTCGATAGATTGGCCCGTCACATTTATCAAACTAAAAAAACAGATCACGAAGAGTGCCCGTGATCTGAAAATAGTTAAATGATGAATACTTAACTTCAACATGAATTCATCCATTATACCCTTTCCGCTACCTTGTTCATCACCTTGGTTTGCACCTGTATAGATTCATGGTGTATCAGTTTCAATAAATCAGAAGTAAATTCTTCATTCAATCCCATCGCCTTGCAAAGTGCAATTCGGGTACTGACAATTTCTTCCCAACGATTCACTTGAAGAATAGTAACATTGTTTTCTTTTTTATACTGACCGATTTTTTCTGATATTTTCATTCGTGCTGCCAGCTTCGACATGATCTCATCATCCAATTGATCTATCTGCTCACGCAAAATGCTCAATGTATCCTTGAACGATTTGTTGTCAGTAGACGGTTTTCTTACAACAAGGTCGTCAATAATTTTACCCAGCACGGCAGGAGTTACCTGCTGTTTCGCATCACTCCATGCTGCATCAGGATTGATATGACTCTCGATCATCAGTCCGGCCATATCCATATCCAGCGCTTTTTGCGAAATAAAAGAGATAAGATCCCTGTTACCGGCAATATGGCTGGGGTCGCAAACAATTTCCAGTTCTGGTACGCGTGTCTTCAAATCAATTGCAAGATCCCACATAGGAGCATTTCTGAAGGGGCCTTTCTCGAATGAAGAAAATCCACGATGAATAGCCGCCAGCTTGGTAATCCCAGCTTTGTTGATACGCTCTAATGCACCTAACCAAAGTTCAACGTCCGGGTTAATGGGGTTTTTTACAAGTACAGGAATATCCACTCCTTTCAAAGCATCAGCCACTTCCTGCACCGAAAATGGATTCACTGTCGTTCTGGCGCCTACCCAAAGAAAATCGACTCCAGCCTTTAAGCATGCTTCAACATGGGAAGCATTCGCAACTTCAGTTGCCACTGGTAATCCGGTTTCCTGCTTTGCGCGGATGAGCCACTTTAATCCCTCAGCACCCGCTCCTTCATACTGCCCCGGTCTCGTCCGTGGCTTCCAGATGCCGGCACGTAGGGCGTGTACTTTGCCAGTAGCTGCTATTTGCTTTGCAGTGGCAACCATTTGCTCTTCAGTTTCAGCACTACACGGACCGCTGATGATAAATGGACGATTAACTTTTGTCCATGAAGAGATAGGTTCGAGTTGTAATCCTTTCTTTGTCATAATGCGATAAAATTTACTATTGGTTTCAGGTTTAGTTTATGTTTTTTGATAAAAATCTGTTTATGCATCGATCTGCTTTTCCGTTTTTCTGTCCAGCACCCTGCGTATTTCGTTGGC
>JAHEMS010000430.1 GCA_024643595.1 Bacteroidota bacterium | reverse complement strand
GATTAAGCCCGGTCAGATCTAATGAAACTCTTCGCAGCAATAACTCTTTGTCAGCCTGATCAGCAGGCTTCATATCTTCATTTTCTAATTTGCTCAAAATGAAATTATCAATCGCGTTAATGGGCCATTTGTTATTACTTACTTCCGGTGATTTTAATTTTTGGGGTTTAACAAATGCCCAATGAGGTTTGTACGCTGCTCCTTGTTCTATCCATTTTATTAGAATCGCTTTTTCTTTGGGTGAAAGCGTAAGATGTGATTTATACGATGGCATTCTATATTCAGGATCGGAAGATATAATTCGATGAAACAATTCACTTCCGTTTAGGCTCCCTGGTTTAATCGCAACTTTGCCAGGACTTTCAGAAAGTTCTTCATAGGCGGAAGATTGAAAATCAAGTCGTAAACCTGCTTTTTGTTTTGCCTTATCCGGCCCATGGCAGGCAAAGCATTTATCAGATAATACTGGCTTGACGTGAAGATTATAGTCCATGCTGGCAGGAAGCTTCTCGTATTCGGCCAAAACATCTTCGGGCAGCCCAGGTGAACAAGAGATTAATTGGAATGCAATTAATGCCCATAAAATAAACAAATACGCAAATGTATTCCTTGAACTATATATTGCCTGTACTAATGGTGTGTCTCTATGATTAACCTTTATCACGATCCTTCAAAAGATAATAACAATAGAAATAGGAACTGGATTTATTACGGTATCCAAATATACAGCGTAGTTACTAAAATCTTGCTTGATTATTTCACCCAGAGTTCGTCAACAAAAACGTACGCGTAACCATCAAAAGGGCAACCCTGATGCCATTCGGGGAGTTTACCAAAATTTTGTGCTTTAACTTTGATATAGCGGGCTTTCTGTTTTTTGATAACCTTGGAAAAATCTTTTGTTTGAATGGTATAGTCCGCTGCTTCAATGGTGTTGTCAATAGTCGCTAATGGCTTCCAGTTTTTACCATCTGATGAAAATTCAAAAATTACTTTAGTAGGAAAAATAATCCACGCCCGGGTGTCTTGAAGGAATCCAGCACCCACTTCAGAAACAGCAGTCATCCTCTTCAAATCAATAACGGCTTCAAAATCTTGTTTCGGGTATCCTTGCCAATCACCCTTACGCCAGTTTTCATTTCCGCGAATGCCATCTAACAGCGCACCATCACCACCAGCTGAATACATGGGTAAGTATTTTGCAGCGATTTCAATACTCCAATCGTTGGGAACCTTATAAAAAGTAGCTGATGATGAATAGCTTTTGTTTCCAGCATCATCGATGTTAATCGCCCTTATCGTAATAGTTTTAAATAGCTGAAAGGCCCCATCATACTGAATCGAATTAGTAGTAGGCTCAGATCCATCCAACGTATAATATGTTTTACAGCCCCTGCATCCAGTCAATACTACTGTAACACTTGCTTCGAAACTCTTATTTCCCCCTTCGATAGCCGGTGAAATTACGAATGGCTTGCCTTCTACTGATGTTGGAATTACGGATTCAAATGCATCAGCGGAAGGAATATCAGTCATTTCAAAGTGCAATTCACCTCCTCCTAAAAGATCATCATAAGAAATCGCTAAACTGCTAAGTGGTGTGTCGTTGAGCACGGCCGACTGAATATAGACGTTCTTTTCATCGTTATTATTCGCTGTAATCTGAAGCTGTCTTCCATTTTCATAGCGAATGATACTTTTCTCGAATAGTGGTGAGCCAATCACAAATTCGGGTTTGCCAGGGCACACCTGGTAGATTCCCAGGGAACTCAAGACATACCATGCACTCATCTGACCACAATCTTCATTTCCACTCAATCCATCAGGCGCAGCGTGATAGAGTTCACTCAGAATTTTACGAATCATCCGCTGTGTTTTGTTCGATTTTCCTACATAGTTATACAAGTACGCCATATGGTGACTGGGCTCATTGCCATGCGCATATTGTCCAATCAAACCTGTAATGTCCACTTGTTCGCGTCCCGAAGTCTCTGTAGTGGTGGTGAAGAGCTCATCCAGTTTTTGTTCATAGGCTTCAGGACCACCCAACAATTGGATGTGTCCATTAAGATCATGTGGAACAAAAAATGAATACTGCCAGGAGTTTGCTTCTGTGTAATGATTATTCACCTCGTTTGGTTGGAAGGGAGATAACCAACCACCATTTTTCTTTGGCCGCATGAACCCGGTAGACGGATCAAAAGCATTGCGATAAAATAAAGATCGCTTGGTAAAAGTTTCAACGGCGTCCATATCGCCCACTTGCCCGGCAAATTGTGATATACACCAGTCATCATATGCATACTCCAGTGTTTTAGAAACAGATTCATGATCATCATCAATAGTAATCACGCCATGTGCGTTATAAGCGGGTAAGCCCAAATGATTCCAGTTAGCACTTTTTATCATCCCGGCAAGAGCTAATTTCATGTCAAAATTATCAATGCCTTTGATAGCTGCATCGGTAATCACACTTACACTATGATAACCAATCATGCAATCCGTCTCATTACTCGCCAGTTCCCACACTGGAAGACGGCCGCCTTGTTGGTACATCGAAAGAAACGATTGAATAAAATCATTGGTACGCTTTCTATCAATTAAGGTATAGAGGGGATGCAGCGCTCGAAACGTATCCCACAATGAGAAGACAGAGTAATGAGTGTATCCTTCTGCGTTGTGAATTTTCTGATCCATGCCACGATATTGTCCATCAACATCGGTAGCATTATTCGGATTAGTAAAGCAATGATATAAGGCCGTATAAAAAATAGTCAATTGATCCTGATTGCTCGTCGAGATTTCGATCTTACTTAATTCTTTATTCCAGGCAGCTTCTGCTTCCAATTTTACTTTATCAAAATCCCAATGTGGAAGTTCAGCATCCATGTTACGCTCCGCACCTTCAGGGCTTACCGGTGATAAGGCTACCTTTACTAAAAGCGCTGAGGTTTCATTGGTATTGAATACAAAGTTTATGCGCGCATCCGTGTTGGTGAATTTATTTCCGGTAGTTTTAATTTCACCTTTATCCCACACAGCGTAACTCATGATTGGTTGGGAAAACTCCATGACAAAAGCGATGTACTGGTTATTTGCCCATGCCTTGCTTCTGCGATAACCTCTTACTTTCGTTGGACTGATGATCTCAATAAGGGCCTCGGTACATTCATCACGATGGGTCATATCCAGTAATAAGTTGCTGGTATTTCCCTTTGGAAACAGATAGCGATGCATGCCTACGCGCGTAGTGGTGGTAAAATCTGCTGACACACCATTATTGATTTTAACGCTATAATACCCCGCTGATGCTTTTTCGTTTTGATGATCAAAGGTGGATGCATATTCATTTGACAAATATTTAGGAGCGCCCAGTGTGGGCATCAGCATGATATCACCATAATCAGAAACACCGGTGCCACTTAGGTGTGTATGTGAAAATCCATAAAGGATAGAATCGGAATAATGATAACCCGAACAACCATCCCAACTACCATCGATGCGTGTGTCCGGTGAAAGTTGTACCATGCCAAAAGGTGTGGTAGCACCCGGGTAAGTATGTCCGTGCCCCCCTGTGCCAATAAACGGATTGACGTATTGAGCATTATTGCGCTGGGCATTCAAC
>JAHEMS010000429.1 GCA_024643595.1 Bacteroidota bacterium | reverse complement strand
ATTGATGAAGTGAATCTATAAAGTCCTGAAATGTCATAACGATTGTTTTTTTGACGGGGCATCAGCGCCAGTCCCCTAAATTAACTTACTAAATGATTGTGATTGTCGTAAAAAATGCAAAAATTACCTTAATAAGAACCCCCACAACTATGAGTTTATTCACTAATCCTAATCGTATACCTGAAAATTATGGTTTGAAAATAGCAGGCGGATTGATTGCTTTCTTTCTGCTGATGAAATTGGTAGGTCTTGTACATCATTATGAACTACGGTTTCTTAATGTATTCATTCAGGTGGGAGGTATTTATTTCGCCTTGAAAAAGTTTAAACAGACGCATGAAGATCACATGAATTATTTCAGGGCGTTGATAACGGGTGTTGCTACAGGTGCCATTGCATCTGGTGTATTTGCACTCTTTCTATTTGCCTATTTCTCAATTGATACAGGCCTGATGCAGGGAATCATTGAAAATGAACCTATGGGCCGCTACCTTAACCCGTATATTGCTGCATTCATGGTGGCCCTGGAAGGCCTTTTTTCCGGGTTGCTATTCACTTTTATCATCATTAACTATGTTGATACGGATGATGTAAATGATCCCCAGGGGGAAACGAATTAAAATATAATTTATATAAAGTCAGATTCAGGGGCAGTCTCAGTTTTGATTGTTCATTATTTATTTTACTTCCAGTTCAATCACCGTATCCACGTCATTCATTTTTTCCTTTGGCACTTTGATGCTGAGCCCAAAATCATTATCGACGAATTTGAGCGGGGTTTTGTCGATGAACAGTTTAGCACTTACAATTTTCTTACCCAACCTGGGTAATGTAAGGGTTTCATCATACCAGTTAAGAATGTGAACATAGATTTTGTTGCCTTTTTGCGTCATCACGCCCCAATCACGCGCGCTCAAAGGTCCTCCACGGGATCCGTAGATGGTTTCCCCATACTGTTGATTCCATTCACCGATTTGTTTTAAAAGAGCAACATGTTCAGGCTGAATTTTTCCGTTGGGCATAGGACCCACATTCAATAAGAAATTTGAACCATAACCAGCTGCCTTTACAAGATACTGAATGAGCTCTTTTATGCTTTTGTTTCGGTCGTCCCTAAGGTTGAAACCCCAGCTGTTATTGATGGTTTCACACGTTTCTTTTGGGAGGTCACCTACTTTTTGTTCCTGCGCAAAACCGGTGGTATTGTGTCCTGGTAAATCCTTTTCAAACATTTGAAAATCTTCACCATCATAAGGGGTACGGTGGTGATTACTTCCCACCAGTGCTGCCGGTTGCAGTTGATGAATGAGTGAATACGTATTTTCCAAGCGCCAGTTGTCATCCTTCTTATCCCACATGCCATCAAACCATATGCCGGCAACATCTCCGTAGTTGGTGAGTAACTCGGTGAGTTGAGTATCCATATAGTCCAGGTATTTATTCATATCTCCTTTTTCTTCTCTTCCGGTCCAACTTCCTCCGGTAAAACCGCGAGGGAAATAATCGGGGTGATGCCAATCCAGTTGGGAGTGGTAAAAGAATAATTTGATGCCCTCTTTTCGGCACTCATCCGCCAGCATTTTCAATACGTCTTTTCCATAGGGTGTTTTTTTTACAATAGTATAATCCGAAATTTTTGAATCGAACATGGCAAAGCCATCATGGTGTTTACTGGTAATCGTAATGTATTTCATTCCTGCCGCCTTCGCCATCTTTACCCATTCCGATGGGTTAAATTCAATTGGATTAAAGAATGCAGGAAGTTTCTCATAGGTCTTAATAGGAATTTGTTGGTTGTTCATCACCCATTCCCCATCCCCCAGTACACTATAAACACCCCAGTGTATAAATAGGCCAAACTTGGCATCCTGAAACCACTCACGAGACTTCATATTTTCGGGTGAGGGTAAGTATTTTTTTTCTTGAGCGACAAGGAATATGCCTGATATCAATAACATGATAATTGAGGCAATTAGCTTTTTCATGTGAATAGGTATTTTGTAACTTTCCAAAATCTATCTGAAGTAAACCGATTTTTCAAGCACTTTTATCTTACAATCCATGCGACATGAACCTATAGGCCAGAAACTGTTTACCACTAACCGTAAGCGTCTGGTGAAATTGCTCAAACCCGGATCGATGGTGGTATTTAACTCCAACGACATCATGCCCACCAATGCGGATGGTACTATGGGCTTTAAGCAAAATAGTGATTTGTATTATTTGAGTGGCATTCATCAGGAAGAAAGCATCCTCGTAATATGTCCAGACTTTCCGGATAAGCAGTATCGCGAAGTTTTATTTTTGAAGGAGCCAAATGAATTAATGGAAAAGTGGGAAGGGCATAAACTCACGAAGAAAGAAGCAACACTGATTTCCGGAGTTGAAACTGTAATGTGGCTTTCAGGCTTTGAAAAAATGCTTCATCACATGATGACGATTGGCGGTGTGGATAATGTGTTTTTAAATACAAATGAACATTATCGCGCAGAAGAAATAGTGCAGACCCGGGATGCAAGGTTTATTGAATGGTGCCAGCGGACATATCCGCTTCATAAGTACAGGCGAATTGCACCGATAATGGGTGACTTGCGAAGAGAAAAACAACCCCGCGAATTGGAGCTGATGCAAAAGGCTTGCGATATCACAGAATGCGGCTTTCGAAGGGTATTGAATTTTGTCCGACCTGGCGTGATGGAATATGAAATAGAAGCAGAATTCATTCATGAGTTTATTCGTTTGGGATCGAAAGGTTTTGCCTACGGACCTATAATCGCATCCGGCGAGAACAATGTTATTTTACATTATGTCGATAACAGCCAGCAATGCCATGCAGGTGACTTACTATTATTGGATGTGGCTGCCGAGTATGCAAATTATAACGCTGATCTAACCCGTACCATACCGGTAAGCGGCTCATTCACAAAGCGACAGAAAGAAGTTTATAACGCTGTGCTCCGTATTCAACGTGAAGCAAATAAAATATTGCGACCCGGTGTTATTTACTTCGAGTATCATAAGGAAGTCGAAAAAATGATGGAATCTGAGTTGCTTAAACTTAAGTTGATTGATAAGACAGACATTAAGAACCAACACAAAGACAATCCGGCGTTCAGAAAATATTTTTACCATGGTACATCGCATATGCTAGGCCTTGATGTGCATGATGTAGGCAACATGCATGAAAAAATTATGTTGGATTCAGTTTGGACAATCGAACCAGGTATTTATATAAAAGAAGAAAAATTTGGTATTCGCCTTGAAAATAATGTAGTTATTGGTAAGTCCAGGAATTTTGATCTTATGCGAAATATACCTGTTGACGCGGAAGAAATTGAAGAGATCATGAATAGCAAGTAACATGAAAGGTGTCCTGCTTACGGGATTAGTTTTTTCGATCATGTTCCTGGACCAGACGCACGAGTTTTGGCTGCAACCTAAAAAGTATCGATACCACCTTGGGGAGCAGGTAATGATTGATATTATGGTAGGGGATGCATTCACAGGGGAATTCTGGGACCTAAACCGAAATAAACCTGTAAGAGCGGAATTGCATCGGGTTTCTGGTAGTAGTGAATTAAAACGAGATATTATTATCCGTAAAGGGAATAACCTCTCGCTTAAAGCAGATCAGGAAGGA
>JAHEMS010000428.1 GCA_024643595.1 Bacteroidota bacterium | reverse complement strand
CCTTGAGTGTCATATAAAGTCACAAATGTAAATACGACAGGAATAATCAGTGTGGCAATGGTGGATAAATACCTGGAGGAAGCACCATTAATGTTTAACAACTCTTCTAAAATATACCTAGCTAGGCGTGTGGAGGTATCAAGCGTAGTCAAAAGAAAAGTGGAAACGGCCAGGATGCCAAAAGACATTCCAATTTCAAAAGGTATATTTATAATAGACAGAAAATTCCCCATTCCTGTTCCGAAAACCACCAACGGAGCCTGATGGATCAGGGTATCATCTTTCAGTAACATAGCCACGGTGAAAAGCGCAATGATTGCCACCAACCCTTCGATGAGCATGGCGCCATAGCCAATTTTTCTGGCATCTGTTTCGCAATTCAACTGTTTGGAAGTGGTTCCTGATGCTACTATGGAATGAAATCCTGAGCATGCCCCGCAGGCAATGGTGATGAACAAAATCGGGAAAAGTGTCCCTTTATCAATATCTGACCAGGTGGTGAATGCAGGGTATTTAAAATCATAACCTCCAAAAATAATTCCGATAAAAGCGCCAATCAGCGATGCGTAAAGTAAAAATGAAGAGAGATAATCCCGAGGTTGCAGCAGTACCCATACTGGTGAAATAGCGGCGATAAAGGCATAAATTATAAGTAAAATATTCCAAAACCGACCAGGATTTGACTGGATAAATGCCGGAAGGTCAGCTGTTTCGATTGGGAATAAATGACCCACCCAAACTCCAACAAATACCAATGGAACAAAAATCAGGGAGGCCTTCACCAAAGAGACATTCATTTTGTATAGCACAATCCCAAAAAGAATGGCAAGAAAAATGAAAAATGTCGATGATGTGGCTACTTCTCCATGAGTTACGAAAGTAGAGGAAGTGAGATCTACAAAAACGATCAGGATATAAACCATAGCCAGCCAGATAAAAACCAGGAAAAGTTTATACGACAAGGGAGTCATATATTCTTTCGCGATTTCAGCTATAGACTTGGCTTTATGGCGGATGGAGGCAATTAGTGATGAAAAGTCATGAACGCCACCAATAAATATGGAACCAATTATAATCCATAAAATCGCCGGAACCCAACCGAAAGCAGCCGCTGCAATGATAGGGCCGACAATAGGCCCTGCCCCAGCAATCGATGAAAAATGATGTCCTAATAATACCGCTGTTTTTGTTGGCACTTTGTCAATTCCGTCGTAGTCGGTATGACTAGGTGTTTTTCGTTCATCGTCAATCTCAAAATGCTTGTCCAGAAACCGGCCATAATACCGATAGGCAAGGAAAAAAAGGATAACTGATATGATGAAGACTACTGCGAGCATGAATTGGGGTTCTGGGTTCAATAGTTCAGAGGTACTCGAGTTAAGCAGTTCGCTTTTCCACTTTTCCTCTTTTCCTCTTTACCACTTTTAACAAATGAATTTTGACAATTTTATAAAAAACATTTCATATTTATTATATGCTTCGGACTTCTGCCTCTGCATGGATTTTCTTTACTAAACCCTGGAGAACTTTTCCCGGGCCACTTTCAATAAATTCTGTACCACCGTCGGCTACCATTTTTTGTACAGACTGTGTCCATTTTACCGGTGCGGTCAGCTGATCTATTAGATTTTTCTTAATCACTTCTACGTCTGAGGCAGGCAAAGCCGTAGCGTTTTGGTAAACGGGACAAATTGGTTTTGCAAATTTGGTGTTCATAATTGCTGCTTCCAATTCCTTTCGCGCAGGTTCCATAAGAGGAGAGTGAAAAGCACCACCAACAGGCAATGGCAAAGCTCGTTTTGCTCCGGCCGCTTTCATTTTTTCACATGCTATTTCAATCCCTTTGTTCGACCCCGAAATCACCAATTGACCAGGGCAATTATAATTAGCCGCAACAACAACTTCATCAATTTCAGCGCAAATATCTTCAACGACTTTATCATCAAGAGACAATATTGCTGCCATAGTTGATGGATTGGCTTCACATGCTTTCTGCATGGCATTTGCTCTTGCAGCTACCAACTTCAATCCATCTTCAAAGGTAAGTGCTCTATTAGCTACTAAAGCTGAAAATTCTCCAAGTGAATGTCCCGCAACCATATCAGGTTTGAAATCTGTTGAAATTAAAGCCAGGATTACTGAATGAAGAAATATAGCCGGTTGCGTGACGTTAGTTTGTTTCAATTCTTCAGGAGTTCCATCAAACATGATGTCAGTAATTCGAAATCCCAGGATGTGATTTGCAGACTCAAATAGGATTTTGGCCTTTTCGGATTGTACGTATAAGTCTTTTCCCATACCTGGAAACTGTGCGCCCTGACCAGGGAATATGTATGCTTTCATAGTATATCTTAGTTTTAATCAAAAACGCAAAGCTAATATTAAATAAAAAATATGTTTTACAGATTCATGTTTAATTAATAAGCATGGATTAAAAACAGTTATTTTTCTTTCAAATCGATTTTTTGCGGGTGAATCAAAAAGGAGAGGTCAACCCTGAAAGGCTTCCTCTCCTTTAAATTTTTGTATTTTTTTAAATAAAATTTATCTCAGTAACTGTACCCAACCCCTGAAGTTTTGTTGCTGAAGATCTTTATCCAACACATCAAAGGTGACATTGGCCAGGTAGTAATAAACGCCGCTTGGCATTTCACCTTTTTGGAAATTTTTACCATCCCATTTGATTAAAATGCTTTTTTCGACTTCATCCAGGTTGTTATATACTTCTTTCCCGTATCGATCGTACACAAAGAAATCTACTGATTTTACAAATCGTGGACATTTGTTTGTATTCGTTGCTTCATCAAAAATATTATAAGCCTGGAATACATCGTTTATGCCATCATTGTTTGGTGTAAAGACATTTGGAAGTTCGTAAAACGGACAGTTATCATTGCATATAACTTCTGTAGGTTCACTTTCATTGCCTGAGCGATCTACTGCTGTAATTTTATAGCACCCTTTAAAAGAACTTAGATCGTCATGGATATAGGAGGTATTAACCACATTGTCAATTAACTGAAACGAATTTTCGTCACCGGTTTCAGAATAATAAACGTTATAACTTCGGACATCTTCATCACATTCATTTGCTGCGTTTACTTCCCAATTCAATTCGTTAAAGAATTCATTGAAATCACACGTTTTATCTTTCAAAAAAGTCTCACAAAACGACTCGATGTTTAGATTGACAATCACAAAATCCGTTGGTGGACAGGGAGAGATGGTGTCATTGGGTTGCGCGCACGCAATTTGTGAATTATTATTAAATGGTTCCATAAGTTCAGGATTCCCATAGGTGCCTCTTGTTGTTACATAATAGCAATATTCCTGGGTATCGATCAGCTGGCCATCCCCGGTGATGCTGCCATCGTCAAGATACAAAAAGCCACTCTGAGACACATTTACACTATCGATAAGGACCAATTTTTTAGGATCGTCGGGATCAATATTGTCACGATAAATGAGATGCCATGGATATTGTTGAGAAACATTTGACCAGGGTACAACCGCTGTCCAGTTAAGTTCCAGAGCACCGGTAATCGGAGATGGATTCAGTCGCACCGAGGAGGCAGTGCTGGTGGTGTCTATGGCATTATTTTCATTGTCATACACTATGATGGTATAATTGTAAGGTGAAC
>JAHEMS010000041.1:9091-13772 GCA_024643595.1 Bacteroidota bacterium | reverse complement strand
ATCGCCAACATAATAAACACGGCTGGCCAGCCAAATGCAGCAGTGATATATCCACCCAGCGTTGGAGCGATCATCGGCGAAACAGCAATCACCAAAATTATCGAGGAGAAGGCTTGGGCTGTTTTACGAATGGGAAAAAGATCGCGAACAAAAGCCTGCGCGCCAACCATGCCAACGCATCCGCCCAGCGCCTGAAAAAACCGCATCACAATGAGCGATTGGAGCGAAGTTGAAAATGCGCAGATAACTGAGCTGATGACATAAATAATCAATCCAATGTACAATGGTTTTTTTCTGCCATAGCGATCGAGCAGCGGCCCATATATAAGTTGACCAATTGCGATTCCAATCAGGTAGGCGGTAAGCGACAACTGTACTTGCGATATGCTTACCCCCAGATCTTTAGAAATTGCCGGAAAACCAGGCAAGTACATATCAATTGAAAATGGACTTATCGTGGAAAGGGAACCCAGAATAAGGATAAGAAGTATATAGCGGTTACGCTTCATTGATAGATCAATGCAAAGATAGAGTTGGGCAGTTGTGGAATAAGGTATTTTCTGATTTAAATATGGCAAACTTCATAGCAATCGATTACGAAAGCCATAGACTACGCAACCCTTAATAATAGGTTCACCTTATTGGAATGAAATTAATGAGAGTCTTAAGGAATTAGCTAATTAAAATAGTACAAACACTTAATGTCGCTACACCCATTTATAAAGAAACACCTCGTCTCCAAGGAATAAAATCCTCTTGCTGCAATCGCACGGCATGTGGCACACGTTCTCCACTAGCCACTTGCAAGGCATATTCCATCAATTCATTTGCTTTTGTTTCAATGGTGTCTTCGCCTGTTATTATGGTGCCCGTATTAATATCTATTACATCTTTCATCCGATGACTCAACTTGGTGTTGCTGGAAACCTTAATAGTAGGTGCGATTGGATTTCCAGTAGGGGTGCCTAATCCGGTCGTAAATAATATCAGTGTACAACCTGAACCAGCTAAGGCGGTAGTGGATTCCACGTCATTACCCGGCGTGCATAATAAATGCAGGCCAGGGTTTGTGATCTGCTCAGTATAATCCAACACCTCAACAACCGGGGAAGTACCTCCCTTCTTTGCAGCACCTGCTGATTTCATCGCATCTGTAATTAATCCATCTTTAATATTTCCTGGGGAAGGGTTCATATCAAATCCGGAACCTACCTTCACAGCCTTATCCTGATAGCGGTGCATCAGATCCACAAACTTCTCGGCTACCGGCAATGAGATCGACCGATCGACAAGATTCTGCTCCACTCCATTTAATTCAGGAAATTCAGCAAGGACAGGTGAACCTTTTAATGCCACTAACATATCACTAAAATAGCCCAAGACAGGATTGGCCGAGATACCTGAAAAACCATCAGATCCTCCGCACTCCAGTCCCACGATTAATTTACTAATTGGTGCTGGGGCACGTTCACATTCATTTGCCTGCGCAAGACCAGCAAACGTTTTACGAACAGCATCGGCAATAAAATCTGGCTCTGATTTACTCTCTTGCTGACCAATGATATAGAGTGGCTTATCGAATAACGGATTTATTTTTTTTAATGCCTCTTCAAATGTTTTGACCTGTGCATTCTGGCATCCAAGACTCAAAATGGTTGCTCCAGCTACATTGGCATTATTGACATAGCCTGCCAGTAAAGCACAGAGCGCATCACTATCCTGCCGTGTGCCACCACAGCCACCATCATGTTTTAGAAATTTAATTCCATCTACATTCTTAAATATCCGTTGCGACGAAATATCAAGCTCGTTAATGCTTATATCTTCAGCTAGTAAAGCATCCACACTTGCTCCATCATGGTAGCGCTTAACCAATTTATCAACGTCCAGTCCGTAACTTTGAGGTTTATGATAACCCAGTTTATTTAATAATATCTCCCTGATGAGTTCAATATTTCTGTTTTCGCAAAAAACCAAAGGAATAACCAGCCAATAATTAGTTATACCCACCTTACCATCCGAGCGATGGAAACCATTGAAAGTCCTCTTTTCAAAATGCTCGACATTCGGTGCCGACCATTGATAATGAGTGGGCCTGACCTGCGCAGGGTTTGCGGCATGCTTAATATTAAAGGTTGTAATTACTTCGCCGCGTTGTATAGGCTGAGTGGCACGGCCTACGATAACCCCATACATGGTAACAGCATCTCCGGTATTCAACTTTTCCGTAGTAAATTTATGCTTCGCCGACGTGGGTAACATGACCGTATAGGGTTCACCATTAAGCATAACCTCCTCGCCTGCCGCCAGGTCCTGTAATGCAACAATTAAATTATCATCAGGATGTACTTTTAATACTTTTCTCATACTGTTTTCAGTCATTAATATACCCCGCGAAAGTAAATAAACGATTGATCTCAACCATTATTAAGCGCGATTTTTCGAGTGAATGGAGACGTAGCCTTACTACAAAGAATTATAATAGTGGATGAACTTGATGAGTTCTTTAGGCTTGTTCGTAGATATTTTTTCCTTTTTCGCAAACTGTTCCATCTCCGGCTTATGATCCGGAAGGTCTTCAATAAGCTTTTTCATGCTTTGTATCTTAATCAACGGCTCCTCTCCGATTTTTATAAAATATTCAGAGGCCATACCAAAATATTTCGCGGGTACATTTCCTTCAATCGCCTTGCCGTATTGAGCTTCCTGATACCTGGCATTCTTTTTCTCTAGTAAGGTTACTTTTCCGCTATCAAGACGGTAGTAATACCGAAGACCTTGCTTTCCTTTCTCCTCGCCAAGATTGACCACCAGCGTGTGATCACCCATAACTACTTTTTGTATCAGTTTGCTTGCATCGACTACCCAAATTGAATCGTTCACTTTATATTCAATCTGGTTAGCATAGACATTAAGACGCATATCAATATTCCGGTGAACTCCACGGCTGTGATAGATACTTCCTTTCACAAACTCATCATTGGCATATGGAGAACCCTCTACTGGATTCGACAAATCTGCATCGTAAAACCGATTAAAGCCTCCAATAGAGGTTAGAGATGAGGTGGGACTTGATCGGGAAGGCGTACCGAGCGCTTGCTTTAAAACCTGTGCATTACCTTGAAGAAATCCACTTAAAAGGAAAGCAAATAATACTATTTTCTGATACGCTGGCATGCGTCCAATGTACTTAATAAATTCAGTTATATCAATCAGAAACAAGTATCCTCAGGGAGGAAAATATTTTCCGTTCATTTTTTATACCTGCTCATTTTTATGAAATTTCACCTATGAAAATAGCGTATTTCATGATTCTCTTATTTTATGCTCAGGAACCGGCCAATATTCAACCGTCTAATTGTGATTTGAAAAAGAATGCTGACGAGATTAAGGTCTATACCTGCAAAACCGAAAACGAGAAATTCAGAACATTGAAAGCGAATTTTGCGCTGAAAAACATTAATTTCTTAGAACTTGAAAATTTCATATTAAGCGTTGATAATTATCCAACGTGGCAGTACAATATGTTGGAGGCGGAAATTATTCAGCCAATTAACAATCATGTAATCAGCTATCGGAGTGTTGTCGATGCGCCTTGGCCCGTTGAAAATCGTGAGATGATCATAAAACTAATAGTGACTCGAGATGAACCCAACCAGCGCATGTATATCGAAACAGAGAATTTTGATTCAAGTCTTCCTGTAAAAGATGGCGTTATCAGGATCCCTTTCATGCATGGGCTATGGACTGTGACTAAAAACAACAATGACCTTCAGGTAGAATACGTTTTACAAATTGATCCAGGTGGATCAGTTCCAGCATGGTTGGTCAATATGGCGATGGCTGAAGGTCCCTATGTTTCCTTTAAGAATCTAAGGAACCAATTGGAGAAATAAACCATTAAGAAATGCCAGTGAGCCGTGTCAGTATCAAGGCATAAATTACATTTAGTTACCTTGGTAGAATTTCCCATTTGGCATTCTGAAGCATCTTTACTTTACCTTCTACTCCTTGCTTCCATTCACCGCGTTCATTTTTTAAATCCTCTTCCGGTATAATCACAACCATTAAATTCCCGGTCACACTGATTTCTTTATTTTCAAAGTCAGGTATCCAGGAACTTAACCTGTCAATATAGTAAACATCTCCATCTTTAGTTTTGACAATAGCTCCTGCTTTTCCATTATAAGCAACCCCTGTTATGGTCACTGTTTGATCTTTCATTTTGTTAATGTTTACGGTTGTACATGCCTGACTTACACCAATCAAAAGAATTATAAAACGAATGAATAGCACCCTGTTCATTATTTCCAACACATTCAATATTTACTAACTTTAAAATAGCAATACCTTATATTTTCAAATCTACCTAAATCGTCATTAAAAAGATACCATCATGATAGGGAAAAGAAAGACACAAGCAAGTTCATTGACAGTTCCGCTTTACGTTGCACTTTTTTTAATAAGTTTTTCAGGCTTCACACAGAAGCAATGGAAATTTGAATATCAACGCAACGAAATAGCACCGGTCTCTTCCATAGATACCAAAACTACTTATCAGGGAATGCCTACCCTGATCATAAGTGGAGGAGGGAAAGATTATACTGATGGACATTGGTACACAACAGTAAATGTTAATGAGGGTGAATACTACCAATTTAAAAGCTTTTTCATTACTTCT
>JAHEMS010000041.1:0-9081 GCA_024643595.1 Bacteroidota bacterium | reverse complement strand
AGGATCATTTGGCAGAAGAATTCGGGTGAGCAAGTTGGATTTACAGAATATCCAATTACCCTGTCTGATAAAACCGAGGATGGATGGAATATCTTTGAACGACTTTATAAAGTACCTGCTGAAACAAAAAAAGCAAAGCTAGAACTGCACTACCGCTGGGACGATGATGGAATGGTACGGTTCAGTGATGTCTCATTTCAAAAGATAACCGCCCCCGAACCGCGCCTGGTAAAGGTCGCCACCATACACTACAGGCCGCATAACAGTAAATCAGCTGAAGAAAACCTGAAACAATTTTCAACTTACATTGCCCAGGCAGGCAAACAACATGCCGATATTGTTTGTCTGCCAGAAGCTATTACGATGGTGGGTACTAAAGAAAATTATGTGAGCGCGAGTGAACCAATCCCAGGTCCTTCAACAAAATTTCTTGGCCAGGTTGCTCAGCAAAATCACCTCTACATAGTTGCTGGATTGCTCGAAAAGGAAGGTGAAGTCGTTTACAATACTGCAGTGTTGATAGACCGAGAGGGAAATCTGGCGGGTAAATATCGTAAGGTGAGTTTGCCACGCGAAGAGATTGACGGTGGTATTACTCCAGGTAATTCATATCCGGTATTTGATACTGACTTTGGAAAAATCGGAATGATGATTTGCTGGGATGTCACCTTTCCTGAAGCTGCAAAAACGCTGGCTCAGCAAGGTGCAGAAATAATCCTGCTTCCTATCGCGGGAGGATATCTCAAACTTGCAATGGCTCGTGCTCTTGAAAATCAGGTTTACCTGGTATCATCTACTTATGATATGATATCTGCCGTATTTGACCTGGAGGGTAATGTTATAAAAGAAGCCACTAAGGAAAATCCAGTCGCAGTGGTAGACGTTGATCTTAACTATCACAAGTTGTGGCCCTGGATCGGCGATTTGAAAAGTCGTATCCCCCGCGAAATGCCACCTCAAAAGGCTACTCTGATAAAATAAGATCAACATCAAGCCTACCGGTCATTCATTTTAATTTCAAAGTTCATCCATGAAACGGATGGATATAAAATTATATCCACCTTCTCACTTTACTCTTATAAAGAACATATTGTTCACCAAAGGCGTGATGCAAATATTGTTCTTCTTTCCGTATCACAAAATAGTAGATGACAAGAATGAGAGCAGGCAGAAGAAGGAATGTCCACGGGTTGCCAAAAAACACAGCTAAGCCAGTATATAGATTGGCAAGCCCCAGATACATTGGATTACGCGAGTATGCATAAATGCCGGTGGTTTGCAAAGAGGAGGCAGGCTTGATCGTAATTAATGTGTTTTTTGTAACAAAAAATCGCTGTAGGGCAGGAATGATTGCAAATAGGGAACATGAAATAAATATAATCCCAAAGATATTTCTTATTGCCGGATTCAACCAGACATCACCAAATGGCACTACCCTATCTAAAACAACAGATGAGAAGAAAAATACAGCATAGATTAATGGTGGCGGAACATACACACCAGGATGATTTTTTGATTTCATGATTTTGAAGTTGAGGGTTGAATAAATCCTAATTGCATCAGTAGCGCAAAACGATCGGGCACACCCCAATGTTCTATTATTTTGCCGTTTTCAATTCTGGCGACATCCATTACATCAATGGTAAACTTTTTTCCGGTAGGTGCATGCCCCATAAATGAGGCGGTGTGTTCACCACTGCATTTATAGTGAACCCATACGATGTCCTCATTTACAGCATGCCGAACAAGTTCATAGCTGAGATTTGAAAATGCGTTTGTTAAACTTAGAATAGCTTTTTTAAGACCTTCCTTTCCACCCCGCATTCCAAACTGATGTTCAGTGCAGTTATCATCCATAAACTCATCAATAATATAGAGATCGGCATTACCGAATCCTTCTTCAACAACTTGCCTTAGAATTTTCAATTTCTCGTTTTCCATTATAATTAGTTTAGTAGTTAAAAGGACATACCAGTAGCCTGTGCATTTTACAGCACGACCTGTTTTTAAAAATGCTTTTGGAACGTTCGGGTAAGCACTGTAAAAGTAGCGCGCCCGGTATTATTACATTAGTAAAAAATCGACATCTTTATCCGGTAGGCAGATTGCCATACCCGCTCGTCTGGCTTAAATAAAAACGACTTGGAGGAAATTCAGCAAATTCTTTGAATTCCTTGAGTAGATGAGACGAGTCGGTATAGTCACATTCAAGGGCTATCTCTGACCAATTCTTACCAGGAAATTCATTTTTTATTTTCATTGCCCACTCAAACCGAACAATGCGTATAAATAGCTTAGGGGAAATCCCAACTCTCATAATAAAGTTTCGTTCGAACTGACGAAGGCTTAGGCAAGCTAAATCTGCCCACTGCTTCAATGAATAATCTTTTAATGGATCAAGCATTTGAATGGCCACTTCATCGATAGCTTCTTCAGGCCGACAGGTTTGATCGAATTTGCTAAGGATAAAGTCGGATACGATGTTAATCATTACATCATACGAATTTGTTGCATGCAACAGCGCCAACACTTGTTTAACCTCCTCGCCCCAAAATGTGGTGGCATCCAAACCAGTATTTACAGTTTGTTGCATGTTGATCCCGAGCAGGCGGTAAGTGCCGGTAGGATGAAATGCAACCTTAATCATCAAATGATCTTTCCCAAATAATAATCCTGCGGTTTTATATTTTGGACCTGTTATAATAACTGGTGGTGTAGGTATTTCCACATTTTCTTTCGGAACAATTTTAGCAGGATCATTAACATAGAAATATAAATTCTGCTCCGTGTTAGCCAAACAGGTAATAAATGGTGATGGTAAATTTTTCTCCGTATTCCAGTTGGCGTGAAAGATTTGAATTTCCCGTACCAGCTTGTCAAGCACAGGAGGAGGAGAATAAATCTTAAAAAATGGCATACCTGGTTTTAGATAAGTGGCGTCTATTTAGCTACAAATTCCTTTTATTAATTTCGTCAAGCGCATAGTTGGCAGCCCGTACGGTGATCGCCATGAAGGTAAGTGATGGGTTTTGATTTCCAACCGAAGTCATGCAAGCGCCATCCGTTACGAAAACATTTTTGCAGGAATGTAATTGATTCCACTTGTTCAATAAAGACGTTTTAGGATCATGGCCCATTCGAACACCTCCCATTTCATGAATGTCTAAGCCGGGTGCCTGATCACTATCATGCGGACGAATGTTTTTACAACCCGCTTTGTCGAGCATTTCTTGAGCCTGGGTGAGAAAATCATTCATGACTTTCACGTCATTATCAGTATGTTCAACAGATGTTATCAGTTGCGGAATACCCCAGTCATCTTTTTGATCAGCACTCAATCGTACGTGATTGCTTTCAATAGGAACGGTTTCGCCCTGCATCATCATGGATACGTGCCAGATACCCGGTTTAGAAACTGCTTCTTTTAAATCTGCTCCTATGGTTTCGGTTTGCCCGCTGGCGCGTGATGCCGTATAAAACGACATGTAGCCACGCATGAAATCTTCTGTTTGCTTACGCACATTGCGAAAAGATGGCATCATGATGGCGGTGGGTCTACGACCATAATAGTAAGTATCTTCAAATCCTTCAAAAGTGGAACTTACAGTTCCACGGTAATTATGAAACGCAACAAATTTTCCAAGCAAGCCATTGTCATTGCCTAAACCATTAGGAAAACGATTGGAAGTTGAATTAAGTAAAACCAAATTTGTATTGAGGCAGGCCGCGTTTACAAAAATGATCCGCGCATAATATTCAAAAATTTCCTTGGTGTTGGTGTCTATCACCCGCACACCAGAAGCTTTTCCTTTCTTTTCATCATATATAATAGAATGCACCACCGAAAATGGACGCAAAGTCATGTTACCAGTTCGCATCGCCCAAGGAAGGGTAGATGAGTTTGCACTAAAATATCCTCCAAAAGGACAACCACGCTCGCATAATGTGCGACCCTGGCATTGGCCTCTGCCTTGCTGTTTATGAATTTCCTGAGGCTCAGTAAGATGGGCACAGCGGCCAATGACCACATCCCGATCCCTATAATTCTCTTTGATTTTTTGTTGAATATGTTTTTCCACACAATTCATCTCCCATGCTTTCATGACTTCACTGTCAGGAAGTGTTTCAAGTCCATCACGATTGCCGCTAATGCCCGCAAATTTTTCCACGTAGGAATACCACGGAGCCAGATCGTCATATCTTATGGGCCAATCCACTGCAAACCCATCCCTGCCGGGTGCCTCAAATTCAAATCGGCTCCATCGCTGCACCTGCCGTGCCCAAAGCAAAGACTTCCCTCCGGTTTGATATCCTCGAATCCAATCAAATGGTTTCTCCTGTATGTAAGGATGTTCATTATCTCGCACAAAAAAATGCTTGGTAGCATCCCCAAATGCATAGCAGCGGTCAGCAATCGGATTGGCTTCATTCACTTCAAGAGGCAGGCGGCCACGATAGGGAAATTCCCATGGATTCATCGTTGTAGTTGGATAATCCTGAAGGTGTTTCACTTCACGGCCACGCTCCAGCACCAGTGTTTTAAGCCCTCTTTCGCAAAGCTCTTTAGCTGCCCATCCACCACTCATCCCTGAACCAATTACGATGGCATCGTAGGTCATTTCTTTTGCGGCATCTCCCTGTAAGTTCATGAAATAGTTGATTACGGTTAGTAATTTATAATCATTTTAAGATATGATTATCAATGAAGATGAAATATTATTTGAAAGGGTTAAAAATCCCAGATGATTCCATTATTCAATGAATACACATAATTATTGATTGGAATTATTGGTTTATCCTCGTATTGAATTGAAAATGAGGTGATGAATGAAATCTTATTGGTGACTTTCACTTTAAAGAGAAGATCCGTGCTCATACGACTCCTGAATAAATCACTTTCTTTATCAAAGCCTCCTTGATAATATAGCGCCATGGCCAATTGAACGTAACTATTAAGTTGTGTATTCATTCCTAAATAATTAGAGGTTTTAATAATTTGCTTTTCGATGATCGAGTTATCCCCGGAGATATCCCTCCAATGTTCAGTTTCGTGTAGCATGCCAATGCCAGTATGCAGACTAATTTTATCAGATTCATAAAGTCTTAACCGAACCCCTCCACCAATTAAGAATCGAAAAGGCATATTTCTACCGTTATCATATTGAGCTTGTGTAAACGTTTCATAACTTAATTTCCGAGTCCGAAGGAAATTTATTCTGAAATGAGAATATCCGTTACTACTTAATGGACCACCGGTTGATTTAGAATAATGAATATTACTGATGGAGATGTAAGCATGTTTATGGCTAAGATAAACCAAATCGGTAGTGCCTTTCAGTCCAACAAATCTGATCTCCTTTTCAGAGGTAGCACTTTTGTTATGAACATCGAAATTCATGGCTACATTTCCAATCAACATTCGGGATGAATCCAGTAGCAGCTTATCCTTGTCGATTTTAAGAATCTGAGCTATACTGATAAAAGTTATATGGACGATTATAATGACGAGTACGTACTTTTTCATAGCTAATAATTTAAAAGAGATCTTCAAATATCAAAGAATTCCCCTAATACTTTAAGATAACCTAATGTTTTCATTCACGTATATAATCCATGTTCAATGACGGACAAACTGATAACAAACTTTGCATAAAATAACCTATCATAAAATCATATGCTCCACTTTTATCCGGGATTATTATATAAGAGGTACGCAACTATTCCATAAGAAAATGGTCATTCCATTTAACCTCTGAGAATAATACTCAAACAAGAAATAAACAAATAGCCCATGTTAAAAAATTATCTGAAAGTTGCGCTTCGATCAATATTCCGAAACAAACTTACTGCATTCATTAACATTGGAGGTTTGGCCATGGCCATGATGTGTTGTATTATGATTTACTTGTTTGTGACTGATGAATTAAGTTATGATCGGTATCACGCCAAAGCGGATAGAACCTATCGGGTAACCCGAAATTTTCTGAGTAGCGATGGTGTACCTAACCTCCACCTGGCCAATGTGGCACCACCGATAGGACCTTTATTAAAAAATGACTTCGGTGAGATTGAAGCAATAGCGCGGACGATCAACTTTGGATTGGTGATTGGTTTGGAAGAAAATGGAGAGTTGATAAAAAACTTTTCAGAGGATTTTCTCTTTGTGGCAGAACCTGATATTTTTAAAATCTTCGATATAACGGTTACCGCAGGCGATAAAAACACCGCCTTGACTCGACCATTTACTATCTTGCTTTCGGAGAAGTCAGCGAAGAAATTTTTCGGAAATGAAAATGTCATAGGGAAACGATTACGGGCCAGTAATCAGTTTGATCTGGAAGTAATCGGTGTATTTGCCGACTTCCCATCTCAATCGCATTGGCATCCCGAATACCTGGTTTCATTCAGTACACTGGAAAATGATAATATTTATGGAAGAAAAGGACTTGAAACCAACTGGGGTAATAATTCATTTGGCACCTATCTGTTATTGGAGGAAGGGGCCGATCCAACGAAAATCGAATCAGGGTTTCCTGACTTTCTCAACCGTCATTTTGGCAACTACGCAAAAACCAACTTCGGAGCTCCTGCCGACTTTGTTGCTTCCAAAGCCACTACCCTCTTCCTTCAAAAACTTACTGATATTCATTTACGCTCTCACCTCGATGATGAAGTCGAAGTAAACGGCAACATCAACAACGTGCGCATGATGTCGGTGATCGGAGTATTTATTATACTGATTGCATGTTTCAATTTTATTAACTTATCAACAGCACGTGCCACCAAAAGAGCAAAGGAAGTTGGATTAAGAAAAGTGGTTGGAGCATTTAAAGGTCAGCTGATCAACCAGTATTTAAGTGAGTCGGTAATGATTTCATTCTTTGCATTGTTGCTGGGTATCATATTGGCATTTCTTTCTTTAACATGGCTGAATGGATTTACCGGAAAATCATTAAGCATGAATCCCGTTGCTAATCCCGAACTCTATTTTGGCCTTATCGGATTTGCAGTAGTGGTTGGCTTGCTGGCTGGATCATACCCTGCTTTTATACTATCTGGTTTTAAGCCTGCATTAGTGCTTAAGGGGCAACAAGGTTCAGCAAAGGGAAAAGGATTTGTCAGACACACATTGGTAGTAGCTCAGTTTTCTATTTCAATTGTTTTACTGATCGCAACAGTCATTACATTTCAACAACTAGACTATCTGAACACGCGAAATCTTGGTTATGACAAAGATCAAATCGTGATACTGGCTTACTACGATGAAATGGATAGCAACTACGAATCATTCTATAATGAGCTCACCAAATTCGCTGCCATTGAAAATGTGGGTCGATCGTCTCGCGTTCCAACCGGACGATTACTGGATAGCATGGGACCACCGCTGATCACCAAGGGCGATAGCCTGATCAACTCCTCAGTTAGCACAAAATTTGTGAGCATTGATCGTGAATTCTTCAGAACCTATGGCATGGAAATGCAAGCAGGTAGAGATTTGTCAAAAGACATACCCACCGATGATTCCCTGGCATTTATTATCAATGAAACAGCGGCCAAAGCGTATGGATGGAGTAATTTATCGGAAGGCATCGATAAGGATTTTAACTATGCAAACACAAAAGGTAAATTAATAGGTGTAGTAAAAGATTTTCATTTTGAATCCCTCCACCAATCCATCATCCCTCTCGTTTTCTTCTCCCGTAAAGGAGGGTCTTATAATAATCTTTCCATTAAAATTTCGGGTAATGAACTCACGAAAGGGCTGGAGCATATTGAAAAGGTATGGAAAGACTTTTTACCTAACCGCCCTTTCAATTACCAGTTTCTAAGCGAAAAATATCAACACCTCTATGAAGAAGAGAAAAAGCAAAATATGCTTTTTACCCTATTCTCAGGATTGGCTATTTTAATTGCTTGTTTAGGATTATTTGGTCTGGCCACTTTTAACACCCTTTTACGTGTAAAAGAAATTGGCATTCGGAAGGTATTAGGTGCCTCCGTGATCAGCATCCTAAAACTTCTATCCACGGAGATTGTGCTGCTTATTCTCGCAGCTAATCTGATTGCATGGCCGTTGGCATGGTACTTTATGAAACAATGGCTAAGCACGTTCGCATATCATATTGATATGAATGTGTTGATCTACCTGCTGGCGGGAATTTCTGCAATATTGATTGCACTGATTACCGTAAGCACACAAACCATTAAAGCGGCAATGACCAACCCAAGCAATACTTTACGGTATGAATGAGTTCATTCTACCTTCATTTTACGCATGGCGATATGTTTAATAGTATAGCCAAATAAGAAGCCAAAAACGCCAAAGCCCAAAATGACGTAAAGAATATTCTCTTCGAACGATTGAACTTTCAAGTTGAGTAAACGCCCAATCCAATAGCCGGCGGTGCTCACTGAACCGGCCCATATGAGTCCGGTCACGATGCTGAAGAATAGATATTGCAGTGGCCGCAAGCCACTCATACCAATCACCAGTGGAATAATAATCCGGAAGCCATATAAAAACCGATAACTGAAAAGGATTTGAATCTTGTGCTTATGAAAGAAGTCAGTAACCGGTTTCACCCTAGCAGCAAGCTTAGGGCGGGTGGCCAGAAAATATTTTCCATTGAGTCTTCCAATGAGGTAATAAATCCAATCACTAATGAATGAACCCGAAAAGGCAGCCAGTACGGTAAAAGGAAAATTGAACAGTCCTTTGTAGATCATAGACGAAGCCATGAGGATAGCTGTCTCTCCCTCCATAAAGGTTCCGATCAGCAATGCGATGTATCCATATTGATCAAGAAATGTTTCCACGCAGGGCGAGGTTTAAAAAAGTTTTTATAAAAATGAACCAACAATTGAAATATTCGTTTTTTAATACATTATTTTTACAAAATATTTTCTGATGCCTTTTATCTAACGATTTAAACGCAAGAACTGAAATTGAAAACAACCTTTGCCCCTTTTGAGCCTGCTGATGTCACAATCAGCCCCGCCATCCCGGCAGCTATGCTCATTTGCACTGAATGCTCACCCCGTGCGGGTTTCAAGAGCTTCCGAAGGCAAATCAGAATCTGA
>JAHEMS010000040.1 GCA_024643595.1 Bacteroidota bacterium | reverse complement strand
ATCCGAAGCGCATATGAATAAGGTTATGTCTTATATAGACCTCGCAAAGAAAGAGGGCGGGCAAATTATTTGTGGAGGCAAAAGGGTTACTCTTTCAGGACGTTGTGAAAATGGATATTTTGTTGAACCTACCATCATTACAGGACTGGATCAATATTGCCGCACCAACCAGGAAGAAATTTTTGGACCTGTAGTTACTATCATGCCCTTCGATAAAGAAGATGAGGCGATTGCCTATGCCAATTCAAATGCCTATGGGTTGAGTGCTACTATATGGACGGAAAACTTAAGACGAGCCCATCGTGTAGCACAACAGATCAGGAGCGGAATTATCTGGGTAAATTGCTGGTTGCTTCGTGATTTGCGTACTCCATTTGGTGGTATGAAGCAATCGGGTGTAGGGCGCGAAGGAGGCTGGGAAGCGCTTCGCTTTTTTACGGAGACGAAGAATGTGTGTATCAAGTTTTAATTGCTGATTTTGAAATTCTTCGATATTCAACACATCTTTTTCACCATACTTGGTTACCCCATGAGTTACCTTGAATTTTTTGGGTTAATCAGTGGAGTGGTGGCGGTAGTCCTTTCTTCTATAGCCAATATCTGGAGCTGGCCATTGGGCTTAGTTAATGTGACGCTTTCATTCTTTCTCTTTTTCCAGGTGCAATTATATCCGGATATGTTTTTACAGGTATTTTTCTTTGTGACTAACGTGATGGGCTGGTGGCGATGGACTCACCCCAGACCAGGAGAAGAGGATAAGCATAAATTTTTGAAGATAAGTTTTTTGCCCTACCGTAAGTTGATTATCTATTCTTTGCTCAGTATTACAGGAATGTTGATCATGGCTTCATTCGCGAAAAACCTTCATGAATGGGTACCTTTAATTTTCACAAAACCGAGTGCTTCACCCTATTTGGATTCTTTCATTACGGTGATGAGTGTGATGGCAACCTTTCTGATGATTCAGAAAAGAGTAGAGTGCTGGATAATTTGGGTACTGGTAGATGTGGTGGCTACCTATTTATATTTTGTGCGTGATATAAAATTCTACAGCCTCATGTATTTTGCTTTTTGCATTATCGCATCGTTCGGTTTTTTGCATTGGTGGCGAGAATATAATTCTTATGCGACTCAGAATAAGTAGCCATGATTACCCTATATTTTAAAATTTCACCTTTTGTCGTTCGGATTTATCTAAGCATGATCCTGGGTTTTTCCGTAGCTACTATCAGCGCGCAATCATTACCCGATGTATTCATAGGATTCTCAGGAGAAAAAGTTAAATCTATTGAAGATTGGTACACGAAACGCCAGCCAGAGATTGTCAGATTTTTTGAAAAAGAAGTATATGGCCAACGGCCAGTTACCAATGACTTTTCATTTGCGTATAAAATCATTGAAGCTGAGACGATAGTGTTGAAAGGTAAAGCTTACCGCAAACAGGTGAGAATGTTCATCAGTAACAATCACCATGACACGCTGACGGTTGATTTGCTTATTTATTATCCCGTCAAATCAGGGAAAATGAATATTCCTGTTTTCACCTTATTGAATTATGGAAATCACACGCTTACTGAAGATACCGATATACGGCTTTCGATAAGCAAACTATATACTATTGAAAAGGAGCGAGGCTCATTTAAGAGACGATTTCCTATCGAAACAATAATTGATAGTGGATGTGGTGTAATCACCTCCTGTTATGAGGACTTTATACCCGACAATGATATACAGTTTAGACGGACCTCCAGTAGCTTTTATGCGATTCCACCTGATTCGACGGGAGCTATTTCAATATGGGCGTGGGCATATTCATGCATGGTGGATTTTGCCTTACAACAGTCATTCATAGATCCAAAGAAAATTGCGGTCATTGGCCAGTCTCGAACAGGGAAGGCAGCACTTTGGGCAGCAGCCACTGATGATCGCATAGGTTATGCATGCATTAATGAATCTGGTAACTCAGGAGCAAAATTGAATTTTCATTATGATAGCCTTGCTGAGACCATCGAGCAGATTAATACAGGATTCCCTTATTGGTTTAATAAATCGTACAAGGGTTACAATCAAATGGATATTCAGCGCAACTTACCATTCGATCAACATTGGCTGATCGCAAGTGTAGCGCCCAGGCGTGTCTATGTTGCAGTAGCAAAGGAAGACTATTGGGGAGATCCTGAAGGACAATTTGTAGCCTTAAAAGAAGCAGAAAAATTGTATAATTTTCTTGGATTAAAAACTCACTTACCTTCTCAGATGCCCATGAGTGGAGAAGCAATCACATCTGGTTATTGTGGTTTCCATATTCGCGAGGGCAAGCATGACCTGCTAACGGAAGATTGGAAACAATATCTAAAATTTATCAAACAGTAGATTTTCATTATACATGAAGCGTGGATTGGTGATCGGAAAATTTATGCCTGTTCACAATGGCCATATTGCATTGATCCGATTTGCAACCCGGCATTGCGATGAGTTAATCGTTTCCATGAGTTACAAAGAGGATGATCCGATTTCTGGGTTATTAAGATTTTCATGGATTAAAGAAATATTTCAAAGCGACAATAAAATACGGCCGGAATTGGTTGTAGATGATTTTGATGATGAATCACTGTTGTGGAAGGAACGCACCAAAATATGGGCAGACTTTCTTAATAAACGTTATGGCAAGATTGATGTGATCGTGAGCTCAGAAGAGTATGGACCGTATCTCGCTCAGCAGTTGAAAACACTTCATATAGCCTTTGATGAAGAAAGGAAAATTGTACCGGTTTCGGCAACCGCTATCCGGCTTAGCCCATTAGCCAATTGGAATTTTATCCCAAAAGAAGTTCGTCCCCATTTCGTAATGAAGATTTGTTTTTATGGTCCTGAAAGCACAGGTAAATCGGTCATGGCAAATCATTTCGCAAAAGTATATCAAACAGAATTTGTTCCAGAGGTTGCACGTGAAATAATTACTTCCAATGATTTTTCTTTAGATGACATCATCGAAATTTCCCTGGCGCAGACCGAACGAGTAATAGAGAAAACCAAAATTGCCAATCGCATTTTATTTTGTGACACTGATCTTATCACCACGCAAATTTATTGTCGACATTACTTAGGCGAAGTGCCACCGATCGTATATGAGCTTGAAAAACAAATCACCTATGATCAGTACTTTCTTTTTGATATTGATGTGCCGTGGGTGGCAGATGGAATGAGGGATTTGGCAGATCAAAGGATTGAACAGTTTAATGTTTTCCGATCCGAACTTGATAAAAGAAAGATCAGCTACACTGTGGTAACAGGCTCGTATGAAGAACGTGAAGCTTTTCTTCATTCGGAAATAGATAAACTCTTTTAGTAGCAACAATTATTTAAGGGTCAACAAATAGGCTGCGATGTCAGCGAGCTGCTGACTCCCTAAACCGAGTTCGCCCGGTTCGGGCATCAGGCTGTTGTCCTGCTTCTTTCGTGAAGAAACCAGGTTTACATCAAGCGTCCATTTTTTTCCTGTAATGTCCTTCAGTACGATAGCCTCCTTGCCATCGGCAACCAAAAATCCAAAATGTGAATCTCCATCTTTCATCGTGATCAGCCAGGGTTCATATCCAAAAACAATTCCTGCGCTAGGATTGATGATGGCGTCCAACAAGGTGGCCTTATCAAATTTTTTGTTGATCAACGTAAGGTCTGGCCCGATATCCATACCACTGCTTTTCACCATATGACACGTGTTGCAATTTTTTTCAAATAGCATTTTTCCGTTTTCCGAGTCAGCTTGTAATGCAGCAATTTTGTTAATATCCAATAATTCTACATTTCCTTTTTTCATGAAGTAAGAAGAAGCTTGTATCCGCACGGACAGATCCGGATTTTTGAAGATCAACGCTTCAACAACCGGAATTAAATCGTTAGGCAATTGATTGTTGGCCATCAGGTTAATCAACATTTGCCCACCCAATGCATTTCTGGCCATATCCTGGGCATTCCATTTCCGTTCATCATACGATTGATGGGCTTCCAACATCTTGCTTTCTTTTACTTTCATCAGGGCAATGTTTCGCTCTCTTGCCGGATCTAAACCCGTGTTGTTCCAATCCAGCAACTTAAACCAATCATTACTTTGCCGGAACGCCAGCCAGTAGGTTGCTTTTTCAGAACTATTTTTGTCACTGCTTTTCGAAACAGATAGCATTGCATTAGCTGATGCTGCCGTATTAATAAAAGCCAACGCAGTCAATGCCTGTTCTTTCTCTTCGTTGTTAAGCCTAACTGATAACGTCCTGCTTTTTAAATCCTCCACGGCTATAGAAGGATGCAGCCTCCAAACTAATGTTGAGAGCTTGCTGTCCCAGTCCTCTGGCGATTGATTTTCTGCCGCAAAAAGTTTTTTTAATTCGGGATACAGTTCATCTTCATGCCCTTCGCAAATTGTACCCAATGTTTCGAGCGTCCATCGGTCATGTTCATCATATTGCTTAATCAATTCAATGATCAGGGGTTTGGTTTGATTGTAGGGTAAGTCTCTTAACGATACCGCCACTTCGCGCCTCACAAAAGGGGAAGGATCGTTGACCAGTTGAGAGGCGATAGATAACACATCCACGGCAGTATTTTTTAATGCCCGGAATGCCGCTATTCTTATTAATTCATTTTTATCCTTCAGTAATTCAAGCACACTGCTTCTGCCTTGTTCACCCAGTTGGGCTAACAGAAAAATGGCCCGTGACTGAACGTAGGGGTTAACATCATTGAGCAACTTCTTAACATCTCCGGCTACCTCATCACCAGAGGCTTTCAATTTAATGAGGCCGGAATAACGCACATTGATAGCCGGACTAAGTAAGGCCAACAGTTGACCTTCTCTGGTGGTGAGATCAATTTCAGGTGCAGTAAGTTTTTTATTTTTTGGAGTGATCCTGTAAATTCTTCCATAGCCAACACTGTCCTTCATCTGATGACCCCCCACAACAGGATCGTACCAATCGGCAACGTAAATGGCGCCATCGGTTCCTACGGCAACATCACTGGGACGAAACCATTTTTCTTGATGATGAACAAAGGAAGTATCGTTCCAAACATACGATGATGAATCGAAAGGCAGAGAGGAAATCAGGTTTGTCCTTGGACCGAGATCATAACCTGAGAGGTTGAGTCGAGGATGATAACTGAAAATTACGTTTCTTCCCGCATCAGCACTCAGCAGCATGCCTTGGTATTTTTCACCCAATGCGTCGCTTTCATAAATGACAACACCGGTGGGTGATCCTGCTCCGGTTTTATCACCAGCAGGCATTACGCCCGGATCTTCCTGGTGCCAGTGTGCTGTAAAAGTATTCTGCCCAGGTCGCTGATCGGCCTGCCAGGTTCTCGTACCATCGGTGCTGAAGTAACCTGCATTGCCGGTTTCCATTAGCCATGTGACCCGACAGGTGACCACCTGATCATCATTATCATTTTGCCATAAGTTGCCATGGGAATCAAGGGCCACTTCGTAGGAGTTCCTGAAGTTATGAGCCATGACTTTTAAACCAGTGCCATCTGGATGGATTCGCAATGACAAACCACCAACCCATACGCGTTGATCATCACTCATCATATTACCTTGATTCTTTTTATTGTAAGGGGTGCCTCCGGTGTAGATACTTCCTGAACGAAGCGTCCAGCCTGATTTATCAGTCACCACGTGTGGTCCGGCATTGCCCGTGTTGAAATAAAAATTTCCGTCGGGGCCAGCAATTAAAGAGTGAAGGGAGTGATCGTGATCCAATCCGCCAAAACCTGTAAGAAAGATTTCTTTTTTATCGGGCACATCATCGCCATTGTTATCCGTGTAAACGATGAGGTGAGGAGAACAGGAGACATATATTTTATTATCTACCACAGCTATGCCCAGGGGTGAAACCAGGTCTTTGTCTTGCACAAATACTTTTGATGCATCGGCTATGCCATCATGGTCAGTGTCTTCCAGGATCATCACGCGGTCACCCTTGCTGTGATGAAGGTGATGCGTGGAATCATTATTGAAATTTCGATAGTTCACCGCTTCCGTTACCCAGATTCTTCCCTTTGCATCTATATCCATATTGGTGGGATTATAAAACAGGGGTGACTCTGCCCAGAGCGTTGCTTCCAGGTCATCTGGAAGATAAAGTGGCGGTTTTTCCTTTTTTGTTGCGCAGGCGATGAGCAGGACACCTGCCGCACAAAACATAAAAAATTTTGAAGTCATGGTTTTACTTTATACCAAATGAATTTTTAAGATAGCCAAGATTATGTTGATAACCCGAAACAATGGGCGTGTCTTTCTCCAGCGACCATTCAATCTGCATCCAGCCATCTCCTTTATAGTCAATGAGTGAAAGTGTCTCACCGATTTTATACCAATCGAGTGTTCCCTCCCCCAGTAATTTTCCGTTTTCCTTGATGTGCAATTCGCATATCGCATCGCGGCCCAGTTGTTTTATTTCTTTGATCACATCATATCCTGCATCGGCAGAATTTCTGAAATCATAATACACCTTGATACTTTCTGAGCCAACACGATTAATTATTTCCAAGTGTTCTTCAGCACTCAGGTAGGATTCAATCCCAAGCGTGATATCAAGTTTCTCCGCTTTTGGTGTTACTCTTTTTAAGCGCTGAATGACTTCCTCTTTTCCGGCAGGATCATTGCGTAAATCATTTTGATTGAAGAAGGCAAGCAGGATCACTTTTACGTCAAATGCTTTTGCCACATCGATACTATCACTTACCCATTGCTCGGTGCGGGGATCAGATTTATAAGGCACATTATTCAGTTCTCCAATAGCTATACTGGCAATTTTTACGGTTGAGTTTTTTGATGCGGCCAGGTGGGCCTGTTGCAAGTCAGGCTGACGCATATGCAGATCGTTTTTTTCCGATCCCATATTAACCTGGATGCCATCCAACCCGATTTGTCTGGCTACTTCGAAGGCACCAGGGTCACTGCTTTTGCCGATTGACCAATCGCAAGCGCCTATATGTAAAGGAAGTTTTCCCAGGGAATAAGTTTCATGAAAGCCCATCCCGCTGAGCAATGCAATCGTGGCTGATCGTTTAAGATATTCTCTTCGCGTCACTGTAATTTATATTTATTTTTTCTTAAGATGAAAAACCATGGGTTCAATTAACTCTTTTGAATACTGCCAACTCGAGTCGCTGGTGTTGGCATCAGGTAACATCGTTTCAACTCCTGTGCGTGGGTTAATCATCTTCACTGAATATTGATCGCCTCTTTTCAAGACGATACGGGCATAGTGTAATCTTGTGTATAATAAGTATTCTTCATTTGGAATTGATAAACACAAATTACCATTGTTTACCGATTTCACATCCGGTTTCATTTTCCAGTAAGGCAATTGCTCAAATACATTCCTCATAATCTGATAGTATTTCAACATGATCATCTTTTCATTGCCACGTCCGTTAATCCATCCACCACCGGTGTCTTCACCGGCACCTGTTCCAAATTCCGCGGTTTCACCCGTAGTTTGATAGCTGCCGGACATATACATTTCCCACGCCAGTTGACTGCGATACGCCCCAGCGCGAAAATTTTTTTCTTTGGTGGCCACAGCACCGCAACCCCACACTGAATAGTGACCCTCATAACCATACTCTTCATTCACTTGAGGCAATAACCTTCCTGTTTCAGCCTGCAACCGATGTTGGTTCATCATGAAATCATAGCCACCGCATTCGTCCCAGCTTTGGTAAAGTACGCAATCCACCCAAGGAGATTTCCTAAACGGAAAGTCTGAAGAGCCATGTACTGAAATCATGTGGTTGCCCGCGTCCTGTTGCTTTAAAAAAAATCCCATTTTATCGGCCCACTCCACAGTACGGAATAGGTGATATTCATTGGCGATGTCCCACATGATATTTTCATAGGCACCATAGCGTGCGGCAGCATAAGCATAATAACGCTGTTCATCTTCCTTGCCACTGTTTTCTTTTTTAAATGGATCGCATCCATGATCTAACCCATCCACATAGAAAATAAAGGAGATGACGATTCCTTTATTTCTGGCATGTGTAATCACATGGTCCATTTTTTGCCAATGGGCAACATTAAATCGGGTAACATCAAAGCCGGGATTGTCTAAATCTTCTGGAGCAGTAGCCATCCAGGGGTTTAACTTAAAGGTAAATTTTTCTGATTCCACCACGGTATTTTCATTCCATCGACTACCTCCATGCGCACGGCCATTTATTGCAACCCGAATCCGGTTAATACCATAACTGGCGAGACGATCAATAGCATTCATCATTATAGCATCATCCTTCCAACCAAGCAGCCAATAGGCAGTGGTGCCATTCCAGAAGAAATGTTCTCTGCTTCCTCGGTGTATGAAGTGTGTTGGATTTTCCTTATCTACTTCGAGAGGGCCTTTTCTGGTGGAAGCAACAGCAAGAAATTTGTTTTTATAAGAGTAGGTTTTTCCGTTCACTACAAACTGAACGGCATATACATACTCTCCGGTTTTTTGTGGCATGAACCTTAGTTTGTATTCCGAACCATCTTGCGAATCGCAAAACCCATTGACCTGTGTAGTAGTTGTGCCATGCGAAAATTCTCCCGTAATCTGCACATCAGTGAAAGGATTGCTGATACCTTTTGGATTTACGTTCATCATGATTTCCTGAAAATCGAAAACATCAATGGTCGGGGCCCTCTGCTTAAAGTCTGGTCTCTGGGCCAAACCATTAATCAAGAAAAAATTGAAAATAGCGTAAATGCAAATCCGTTTCATGCCAGATAAAAATTAAAATGAAGTTAAGAAGTCGTTAATGATTTCATCCTTCTTAAAATTTTCCCAGATTTTGATTTTATGTGGATTGCCGGGACGTTCCACCCAGGCTCCATTGGTAAACAAGGGAGCAGGCTGGTCATATACCTGTGCCCATGTTGGATTTTTCACAATCGCCACCGCAGCCATATCGAAAAGGGGACGAGATTTTGAATCGCTATGCATCGTATAATGCTCAAATAAATTCACAGAATAATCACCAAAGCAATTAAACTCCCCACCATGGCGCCCGATAACGGGTTTAGTAATATGTGGTCCCAAGCCTGGCATAATCTTGTTTATTTCATCTTTGGTAATGGTTACCGCGTCTGTACCGCTTGGTTTGCCATAGCGAACAGTCACCATTTCAAAATCAATATTACTGTTCAGCAGGTAATTCATGGCAATGGTGTCATTGTTCTGGTTGTGCTCACCGGGTTCAGGATAGTTGGATCCTAACCACACCAGCCGTATACGTTGTGAAACAGTTGGATCTTTTGCTATGGCCAGCGCGATGTTTGAAAGTTTGCCTACGGCGATCACCACCAGCTTTTCATCCGATGGCTTAAGAGCTTCTTTAATAATAACGTCCACCGCTGCTTTACCATCATAGGTTGCCGAATCGATGGCTGGCAAAATTTGCTGAAAGGATTGGTCGGCACCTTTTAAAACCGGTAACGTATCGGCATCGCATAATTGAAGCACCCGTTTTGCTTCCGCATATTGCATGTCAATATTTCCACCGCTCGAAGTAGTGTTGATGGTTACCGCCTCAATTTTGAAAATGGATTGGTTGAAAAGCAGGTATGCCAAAGCGTGTTGGTCATCTAGCTCGTTATTAGTATCCGTGTCGAAAATGACCCGCATTTTTTTAATCTCTTTTTTTTCTTTTGACTCGCAATTGATCAGGAGACTTGTTGCCGTAAAAAGGAGAAGGAAGTATAGGGTATATTTCATAGTTAATATTTATCTGGAGAAGATGATGACCACTAAACCGATTACATATAGCAACAGCATAGCTTGCAGTATCCGGTGCGTCTTGGATGAAGCGTTACTAAATTCTTTCCACACATAAATTCCCCAGATGGCCGCGATGACAGTGGCGCCTTGGCCAAGTCCATAAGAAATCGCAGGCCCCGCTTTTTCGGAAGCAAGAATGCTAAAAGACATGCCCAGACTCCAGACAATACCCCCAAAAATGCCAACGAGGTGGTTTCGAAATTTTCCTAGGAGGTAGGAAGAGATGGATACCCGTTCTCCGGTAATTGGGAAACGCATCAGCAAAGAATTGAAAATAAAATTGCTGGCAAAGATGCCAATCGAGAAAATGAACAGCGCAGAGTAGGGTGTGAGTTTCAATACCTCAGGAGTAGTAAAATCGGTGGTCATAGAGTTGGCCACATACTTATAGAAGAGCCCCATCATACCTCCACTGATGATGGAGAGCAGTAAGCCAGTGGAGGAAGGTTTGCTTGTTCCATTCGATTGCTTTTGATAAGCGTAGGCATTAAGAAGGATTGCTGCGGCAATGCAAGCAACACCTGAAAATAGGATGATTGGATTCCCTACTGGCGCATCCAGGTAATTGACGATCACTCCAATCACAAGGGCCAGCCCAATACCTACGGGAAAGGCAACAGACATGCCGGCAATGGCAATGGCTGCGCTTAATAAGATATTAGCAGCATTAAAAATAACACCACCCATAAAGGCAGATTGGATATTTTCCCATGAGCCTTGCGTAAGATCTTGAAAAAACGGTCGACCATATTCCCCCATACTGCCCAGCGTGACAGCGAAAAGGAAGGTGAAAAGCACGATACCGGTAACATAGTCCCAATAGAATAATTCGAAGCGCCAATTGCCTGCTGCCAGTTTTTGTGTGTTGGCCCACGAACCCCAGCAGATCATGGTGATGAAACAAAACAACACGGCAGTGGAATAATTTTCAATGATGAACATGATTGATTTTATTAAGTATTCCGATGTAATATTTCATTCACCTCTTCCCTGGATGGCATAGCGGCTTGTGCTCCCATTCGGGTTACTGAAATCGAGGCCGCAACACAAGCAAATCTTACAGCATATTCCAGCGATACTTTTTCTGCCAGCGCAACTGCCAAAGCGCCACTGAAGCAATCTCCCGCCGCTGTGGTATCTATGGAATTTACAGAAGGTGATGCAACAAACCCTTCGTTGGTTTCATCCGACCAATAGGCTCCGCGTTTTCCTAAAGTCAGCACTACATTTTTTATTCCTTTTTCATGCAGTATACCGGCGGCTTGTTTTGCCGAACGATCATCGGTAATCGATATGCCGGTAAGTAATTCCGCTTCTGATTCGTTTGGTGTAATGACAGACACCTGCTTCCATACCTCGGTTCGAATAAGCTGTGCGGGAGCCGGATTTACAATTACTGGGATACCTCGCGCATCACATTGCTCAATGATAAATTCAACCGTGGACAATGGAATTTCTAACTGAACCAATACCATAGCGGGTGCCTTAAGAAAGGAAAAAAAAGCTTCTAGCAGTTTCGGTGTGAGATTGCTATTTGCACCGGGAGCAACGGCAATACAATTTTCACCTTGCTCGTCCACATTGATCAATGCCACGCCCGAGGGATGATTAGCATCAAGCGTAATAAAATTGGTATTGATATTTTCGTTTTTAAATTGATCCAATGCTTCCCGGCCAAAGAGATCATCTCCAAGATTGGCAATCAACGAAACTTGCCCACCTAACCGAGCTGCGGCAACGGCCTGGTTTGCTCCCTTACCTCCGGCATTCATTAAGAAAGTTCCCCCTAAAATGGTCTCACCTGGTGATGGTAGTCGTTTGGCTTTAACCACCATATCAGTATTGGAACTTCCAATTATATAAATAGGAATGGACATACGATTAAATAAGGAGTAACTCTGTTGGCTAAGGAAGCAACGATTTACTAATACCGTTTTCCTGCTATTTCACTTTCAAATACTTCTACACACTTTCGGTCTTGCAGCGTAACAAAACAAGATTTTCCATCCGGTCCACCAAACGTAATGTTACTGGTAGACTTACCTATCATTTGTACTTCTCGTATTAATTTTCCTTCTGGTGACAGAATGGCCACCGCACCTTTTCCATGACGGGTTACATAGAGGTTTCCCAGCTTATCGCATTTCATTCCGTCCATGCCAAAATCGCTAAACTCATGAAATAGTCTTTTGTTAGTGATCTCACCTTTTGCAGTCACATCAAATACCCAAATTTTTTTCTGTACACTTTCATTTACGTATAATTTTTTTTCATCCGGGCTTAATTCAATGCCATTGGTGGTACCCATATTGTCGGTTAGCAACACTGCTTTTCCAGGCACATCAATACGCCATAATTTACCATTGCCATTTGCCCAGCTAGGATCAGAAGCGAAAAGTTGTCCTTTTTTGTTGATGCATAAATCGTTGGGCTGATTGAATTGATCGGAGTGCACATAGACCGAAACCACTTTTGTTTTTTTATCTACTTTCAACACGTTGTGTCCTACCCAATCAGCCAGTAGCATGTTACCCTTTTTATCAAACATGATAGCATTGGCAATACTTTCACCGGGCAAAGTCACGTAAAGTTCTACTTCTCCGTTGGGATGAACCAGTCCTATCGTGCCATCCCTTTGATAATTGACCACATACAGATTTCCTGCCTTATCCACATTAGGACCTTCGATGTTTGATGAGAATATATTTTCATCGGTAAGATCGCGTGCCTGATAATATTGAGCGGATGCCGTTACGAAGAGTATTGATGATAATATCGTTAATACTATCTTCATGGAGTTCTTCCCACGCGATGACCTTTTGTGGCAAAGTACATGATGTATAAATAGCACGGCACCATCATAAGATAGGCATCTTTAGAATTCAGTACTTCTGAAAGTTGACCATAAATCAGAGGGAGAATGGCTCCTCCGGCAATCGACATGATCAGAATGGCAGAGCCAATTTTTGTGAATTTTCCAAGTCCGTCAATAGCGAGGGGGAAAATGGCAGGCCACATTAATGAGTTGGCTAGTCCCAGCAATGCAATGAATGCAACGGAAGTATATCCTGTAGTTAATACGGCGCCAATGGTAAAAATCACTCCTAACCAGGTACAGATTTTTAGAGCAAATGATTGGGACATGTATTTAGGAATTGTAATAGTGCCTATGATATATCCGATTAGCATGCAAGCCAACGTTCCTTGTGTAAAGAATCTTGCTGTCGAAAGCTCAATGCCTAATGACTTTCCATAACTGATTATCGTATCACCGGCAAGCACTTCAACACCGACGTAAAGAAAAATAGCAGCAGCGCCTAACAGCAAATGGGGAAATTGAAATACACTTGTTTTTTCATGATGAGAAGCAGAAGTATCTCCGCTGTCACCGCTGTCATCAATATCCGGCAAAGCGGAAAACAAGATAGCAATGGCAAGAATAACCAGAACACTGGCGATGATCATATAAGGGATGATTACTCGGCTGGCTAATTCATCCAGCGTTGCATTTTTAGCTGCCAGATCCATTGTTTTTAAACTAGCCTCCAGCGCGTCAGCGTCATTTAATGCAATGTATCCGAAAATTAATCCGGCTATTATTCCACCGCCCTTATTGTAAATACCCATGATGCTGATCCTCATGGCTGCACTTTCGATTGGTCCAAGAATAGTTGCATAGGGATTTGAGGCGGTTTGCAACAGGGCCATGCCAGAACCAATAATAAAGAGCCCAACCAAAAACATGTCGAAATTACGTGCTTCTGCAGCGGGTACAAATAAAATAGCGCCAATAGCCATGATGAATAATCCAAGGGACATGCCTTTTTTATAACCGGTTTTCTTGAGAACAAAAGAAGATGGTATTGCCATCACCGTATATGCAATAAAGAAAGCCGTAGCTACCAGGTAAGATTGAAAATCAGTTTGAAGTTCGCATGCAATTTTCAGATAAGGGATGAGGGTACCATTAA
>JAHEMS010000427.1 GCA_024643595.1 Bacteroidota bacterium | reverse complement strand
AATTCCAGCAATTTCATCACACGGAGCTGTTCTTCGAGGTTAGTGCCTTTTAAGATCGCATCGGCCTCTTCAGCTGTGGGGATTACACCAGGAATCGAGATGCCGTACTTTACGCAAAAATTAATCCTGTCATCTTTCTGACTGGCGTAAGGCGTCATCAATGCATAGCTTGAGAATTTATCATGGCAGCGTTGTGTAAGGAGACGAAGATCCTCATCCGGAAATTCTTGGCGGAGGATTGCGTTCTGAGTTTCGCTGTAGGTCATCTTGAAACTCCGGGTAAAGTCATAGAGCTGTTCGTGGGCTTTGGGGTAATCATTGGTGTTGACAAAGGAAGCGAGCCATCCCATCAATTCTGTTTTTCTCTTTGCATTGGCTTCTTCTTTATACATCGAAGTCAATTCGCTGAATAACGTTGCTTTCAGCTTATCGTCTGCCATGACGTTGCCAGAATAGGTTTGATAAACGTGTTGCCGCAGAGGTTGATTGCTTTTCAATCCTTCCATCATCTCCACAAAGGCTGTTTCATAGGTAATGGGGCGAGGCAGGCCTAGTTTATTTTCAGCAGCGGCTTGCAGGTAAATCGCGATACGCGTTTTCTGTTCTTCCTCGGGGTTGTTCGATTTAGCAATCAGATAATTAATGTATCGGGAAATGGAATAATTACCTACCCGTGAAAGCATGGCAAAGCTGGATTTCCACTCGTTGTTATCCACCAGTTCATCGTTGGTCAGATAGCGGACAATTTCATACGCACGATCATCGCCAACCGGATAACGAATGGAATCAAGCGTATTCAGAAGAAAAGTTTTATAGGGTGCAGGATCCAGTTTGAAACGTGTGAAATAATACATTACATCATAATGAAGTCGGCCACATTGATTGTCGAAAGGAGTTTTCATCGCTTCGTTTACCACATCATCAATTTTTTCGGATGAGGATAGATCGTTGAGGCGAGGACGAAACGCGGTCACTTTTTCACGACAAATTTCTTCTTCTGATTTTGCCATAACAGCACCATTCACATTATTATTTATGGTAATCTGCACAGGAGTATTGGTGGCGTTGTTGTTGACGGGTTGATTTATGGGATCCGCAACCGTATTGTTAGTTGGAACAAATAAGGCGGCAAGATTCTTCGTCATTTTAATCCGACCCAGATAACTCATGGTGATCTCACCAGAAGTTACATCAATGATTCGTGCGCTCACTTCAATGTATGATTTCAGCTTGGTATAGGTGCCAGAGAGTAAAGCATCGATGGGGGCGAGCTGCCCGATCTTTAATGCTGCTGCGGGCTTCATCAGGTCGGTGAGGATGAATTCATGTTCCTTCAGAATGGCGTCCATACGGGTGCGCTCAAATAGTTTTAGTTTATCCGGATGTCCGGCGATGGATCCAATGATGGTTTCAGTAAGGTATTCACCGAAGGCTTTTGATTGTTGAATGGATGAGGTGGTGGCCGTGAAAGGTACTACGGCAAGGCTTTGAGGAAGTTTGGCCACAGGCGCTTCTATGATTTTTTGTGAAAGGGCTGCCGTCGCGATTGGATAACTTTTAGGCTTTTGTGAATAGAGCGAAAAGGGCAACAAGCCAATGAAAACCGCAATCCCGAATTTATTGAAGGTCAACATGTATCAAAAATACTTATTCGGGCTTAATATGGCGCATAGATTTAAGATAAAGCAATTGAATAAACGACTATCTTGAACTTCCATCTTTTCAATCAAACTGATGATAAAAAATCTACTCTTCCTTCTTCTCTTTCTGCCATTAACAACCTTTTCTCAGCACGCTCTAAAAATCAACCGAATCGATTCCGTACTCACCTACCTTCATCAACGGCAACTCTTTAATGGAACGGTGCTTATTGGCGAGAAAGGAAAAGTGCTTTATAAAAAAGCGTTCGGTATCGCGAACCCGCAAACATTGACTCCCCTCAATACCGCTTCCTCATTCAACCTTGCTTCTGTATCCAAGCAGTTTTACACCATGATGACGATGAAGCTTAAAGAAATAGGCAAGCTGAAGTATGACGATCCCGTTCAAAAATACCTATCCAACTTCCCTTATAGCAACATCACCATTCGTCATCTCATGAATCAAACCTCAGGGCTGCCCGAATATTTTGACATGGCCGAAGGCGATATGAGCTTACTCGACACGCTAACCAACCAGTCGATGCTCGAACTGTTGTCAGCAAAGAAGCCTTCGTTGGTATTTCAACCGGGCGAGCGATGGCAATATTGCAATACCAACTACACCACGCTGGCATCAGTGATCGAAAAAGTTTCCGGCACTACGGCCGATAAGTTCTTTCAGCAGCACATCGCCGGTCCACTCAGGTTGAATAACACCTATGTTTATCAGTTAAAAATGAAATCTTACCCTCCTTCACGCGTGTTTGGTTTTCGCTATGAAGCAGGCAAGCCTGTACTCAACGACCTCGTGCGCTTCGATGGCATCGTGGGTGACGGCAATGTGTACTCTTCGGTAGAAGATTTATACCAATGGGATCAGGCACTTTACACCGATAAACTGGTGAAGAAATCCACTTTCGCTGAAGCGATTACACCGGGCAAGTTGAATGATGGCACCTTTACGGAATATGGTTTTGGATGGTTTATTGATGAAGTCGGTAAAAAATATTCGCACACCGGAGGGTGGGTCGGTTTCCGCACATTCATTGTTCGCTATGCCGACAAAAACCAAACGCTTATCATACTTGATAACTCTACTAATTTCTTTTGTCGAAGGGCGCTCCAAAATATCTGGGAAGATAAACCCTATCAACTTCCCACCACGCAGCTGATCGCCCATGTCAAAATCATTGATGGCACCGGCTTACCCGCCTATGGGGCTAACGTGCGCATCCTGAACGAGCGAATACAAGACATTGGTGAACTTACCCCCTTCATCAATGAACGCGTTATTGATGGAAAAGGGAAAACACTTGCTCCTGGCTTCATCGATAGCCACAGTCACCATGATGGTGGACTTGAAAAAACTCCTTCCGCCATAGCCGTAACCAATCAAGGCATTACTACCATTGTGGTTGGGCAGGATGGAGGCTCTACACCGATTGACTCCATCTTACGCTTTATGGAAAAAACTCCGGTCAGTGTAAATGTGGCTTCTTATACCGGTCAGGCCTGGCTACGCGAAAAGTTTATGAAAGGCGATGTGTTGCGTAAAGCTACTACTGTAGAAATTGATTCCATGAAAGGAATGCTCGCACGGGAGATGGACAAAGGTTCATTGGGTCTCGGCACTGGTCTCGAATATGAAGAAGCGTTTTATAGCACCCGCGATGAATTGGTTGAGCTTGCCAAAGTGGCCGCTGGCAAAGGGGGTCGATACATTAGTCACATACGCAGCGAAGATCTCCATCTTGAAGAAGCCATTGACGAAATTATTGACATCGGGCGACAGGCAAATATACCCGTTCAATTAACCCATGCTAAAATTGCCATGCGCAGCAAGTGGGGCAACTCGGAAAAGATATTGCGTCAACTTCAACAGGCAAGGCTTGCAGGGATAAACATTACAGCCGATGTCTATCCGTACACCATGTGGAACTCCACACCTCGGGTGTTATTTCCGAAAAAAGATTTCGACAACCTGGCCAGTGCTGAGTTTGCTACGCATGAGTTGTTTGATCCT
>JAHEMS010000426.1 GCA_024643595.1 Bacteroidota bacterium | reverse complement strand
TGCAAATAAATGCAAAGGTGCTACTACACCAATTACCTGGGATGGCACACCCAGAATGGCTGCCGGCATCAAAAATATAGCGAAGATGCGCACAATGGAGGAAATACTTTGACGTAGGGCACAAGCTAAATTATATTCCTCACTGCTATGATGAATGATGTGATTGTTCCAAAAGAGATTATACTCATGTGATATACGGTGCACCCAATAGCCGGCAAAATCCAATGCTATAAATGCTATCAGGTAGGTAATCCAATTTGATGAGATGTGTACGATGGCAACTTTACTCTCCAGCCAATGGTAGGAAATTATCGCTATGCTTAAGCCTAACACATCCTTGGTAACATTGGTGATCCCTGAACTTAAACTTGAGATCATATCACTGACAGGGACAGTGTCATTACCTTTACTCCAACCATACCATTTTTCGAAAAGTACCAATACCAAGAAGGCAGGCATGGCAATCAGGAGAATTTTACCGTATGCTTCCATGATCCTTTTATAGCTTATTAAACAGTATTACAAAAGTAGATAAAATCTCTCCTGGATGAACAAAAAAAGAGTCGCTCTCAATTGAGGCGACTCATTGGTATTTATTCCAGTGGGTTAACGCTCCTTTCTATTATAAAGATTTGGAATGGGCGTAGGCTACTGTTTCTTCAATAGTGCGCTCAACCTCTTCTTTTTGTAAGTGTGTGTTCAGGGAAATATTTTCTACAAATTGATCAAATGATTCATTGATCCCGTTGATCTCTGCATCGGTAAGATTTGCATATTTCGCCTTCAACTCATCCTTCAAAAGTTCATTTTTGGAGAGGTTAATTTCTTTTACCATCATGATGTTTTATTTAAGTTTCTAAATAAAAATAATGGAAAAAGTAATTACTTGTTTATAACCTATTGGTAACTAAATCGTTGCCCAAAAAAATGCTATTTTTTATTTTTTAAAAAGTGGGTGAAAATGAGCCCATTAAAATTAAAAAGCATAGGGCTAGATTTCAATGTCAGGTAAAACATAGGTACAGGGGCCTTTATTCAGATCGAATATCTCATTGCCTTGGGTATTTTTAAAACGTTAAAAAAAATTGAAAATATTTTTGCGCGACTCCTGCTAAAAATAAAAAAAGAACAATTTTAAAAAAAAGAGGGGCTTTCGCCCCTCCCGTGTTCACCCACTAGCGGAAGAGTCTACCTCCCTCTTCCGTTTACGTTTACGCCCACCATTAATCCTTCTGCTGCAAGTTTTACGGTGGTGATTATTCTGGCTGCTACTTTATATGGGTCAGCCGATGAATTAGGTCTGCGATCTTCAAGCCATCCTTTCCATCCGTTTTCCACTGTTGCAATAGGAATGCGTATTGAAGCACCCCGATCAGAAACTCCATAGGAGAATTTATCGATCGTTTGGGTTTCATGCTTTCCGGTTAGTCGTAGATGATTATCAGCACCATACACGTCGATATGTTCTTTTATGTATGGGGCAAACCCTTCGCAAATCTGTTCATAGATATCACGTGAACCACATTCTCGCAGGAGGGAGTTAGAGAAATTGGCATGCATTCCCGAACCGTTCCAATCGGTTTGGCCAAGCGGTTTGCAATGCCAGTTGATGGAGATACCATATTTTTCTGCGGTACGCTCAAGCAGATAGCGCGCTACCCACATCTGATCACCCGCTTCTTTGGCTCCTTTTGCAAAAATCTGAAATTCCCATTGACCTGGTGCCACCTCGGCATTAATCCCTTCAACATTTATACCAGCAGTTAAACAATAATCAAGGTGTTCTTCAACGATGTTCCTTCCGAATGAATTCTTCGCCCCGACCGAGCAATAGTAAGGACCTTGTGGAGATGGGTAGCCATGTTCAGGAAACCCCAATGGTTTGTTAGTCTTACCATCCCACAGGAAATACTCCTGTTCGAATCCAAACCAGAAATCATTATCATCATCTTTAATGGTTGCCCGATGATTGGAGGGATGTGGTGTTCCGTCCGGACTTAGCACTTCGCACATGACCAGGTATCCATCGGAGCGGGCCGGATCAGGGAATAATGATACTGGCTGCAATATACAGTCGGAGGAACCTCCAGGTGCTTGTTCAGTAGAACTTCCATCAAATGACCACCAGGGACAACCGTCCAGGGTACCTTCAAAGTTTCTAACAATTTTTGTTTTGCTTCTCAGGCTCTGAGTTGGAGTGTAACCATCCAGCCAGATGTATTCAAGTTTTGCTTTTGACATGATTAGGTAGGGTTAGGTTATGTTGTTTAAAATTTATAAACAGCGGCCAACGTGAAGGAAGGCATAATATCTTTGTACTCTGAGCCCACGTAAAATGAATTTTGTGAAGTCTTGTCAATTCTTACTTCAGGAATAAAGGTCAATCCACCTGCCTTATAATTTCCCGACACAGTGAATTCAACAACGTTTCCATCACCATTTTCATCCAATCCAAAAATTCCCAGGTGACCATTCTTTACAGAAAAATATTCTGCACGAGCACCTATTGCAAAGTTTTCAGATAAGGTAACCTTGGGATAAACCGCAAATCCAGTAAAGGAGCTTCCATCACCACCGGCATCAACAATACTTCCTCCGGCGTTAACCACTTCACCGGTAGCTGTCATTTGTGTAGAGGCATTGAAGCCCAGGTAAAAATTACTGGTGAGATTATAGCCCAATGTTATGTCGGCTTGAAATAGTTTCCCCGCGGATGCATCACCGGCTACTGCTGTTTCTGAGTCCAACGTTCCATCCTGATCACCGTAAAGGAAATTCAGCCAGATACCGCCTGCCTCAGATGTCTTTCCAATCTGAGCTCCAAGCGTGTATGTGTTTACTGGGTTAAATTCAACAATATCAGTTGGGTTCATTAGCGCCAGTTTGGCAACAAATCCATTATCTCCTGTATAGTCGATTCGAGCACCAGTATGATTAAAAGGCCCCCAAGAAAACAGATAGGATGTGGAGTAATTAAAATTTACAGTTGGTGATATTACTTCATATCCAAGAAAGGTATTGAACTGACCAAGATTAAAGGTCACCTTATCAGAGAATTTATAGAATGCAAATGCCTGGTTGATGATTGCTTGTCCAGAAGCTGTTCCGAAAACTGCCGCTTGTCCGCGAGGTCCTAAAACTACGTCAGCGGTAAATCCAGCCTTTTCACCAGAATAAGATCCAATGAGGTTGATCATACCGAGTGAGAAACCCTTCAAATCGGAAAATGAAGTTGACGGAGCATAGGCGCCTCCATAATAATTATTTGTTGTTTTAAATGAAGTGTGGAAGTAGGTATCAATGGATCCTGAAAAAGTAAGTTTTGGTTCGTCAGCTTCTTCCTCTTCTTCCTTTTCTTTTTTGGCTGCTTCTGCTCGATCTCCTTCAGTAATTATGACTTCATCTTTTAAAGATGGTTTTACTGCGGAAGCTACGACAATATTCTCCTGAGCCATTAGGTCAGCGCTGCCAATCAGCAGGCACATCATCGTTATGTATTTTGAGATTTTTAAAATCGAATTTTTCATGTTTGTTGGGTTATTATTTTTATACTGTTGATTCAAGTCAGCAGCAATGTTGTTGCTGACTTCTCTAACTTATTCTTCAAATGTGATGGTGTATCCACGCATGCCATGTTCATGACTATCAAGGCCCTCTTTCTCGTGCTGAGCG
>JAHEMS010000039.1 GCA_024643595.1 Bacteroidota bacterium | reverse complement strand
CCTTTTCGATTCCTTTCAATGGCAAGCTTCTGATCAATGGAATTATCTTTTTAAATCTTGGTTTAGCACTCGTATTGCTTGATCGCACCATTTTGCGTCCATTGTTTCAGAGACGGGCGTCCGTTGGCATATAAGTCTGCTCAAATAAAAAAAGGCATTCATATATAAGAATGCCTTTTTAATAAAATTTAATTTCAATTTATTATGTCGCCCAGGTTTTTCCATTACCTGCTTCTGCCAATGGAATACAACCCTTATAAGATCCTGGAACTGCTACGTATTGCAACACCTGGGTTGCGCCTGGCTCTGATGTAAAGAATCCTAACAGGGTGAGTTCCTTCGCCATCAATATAAATGGTTTCTTTGCATCTTTGTTCGCCTTAGCATCTGCAAGTGCTTCGCCATGCATCTGCGTTACCAACTCCACTTGTTGCTCGGGTTTACAATAAATGAAACTGTCACCATAAGCTTTTTTCGCTTCTTCATCAAAGGCAGAGAGTCCAGCCAGGAAACGATCCTGATCTTCTTTATTATAACAATCCTTCAGCATCAGATCAATAAAGCCAGGTACACCAGCATCTTTAGCTCCTGGGGTATCCGTCCTAGGTATGATGATCTCTGCTACTTCAGTAATGATGCGCGCCTGATCTTCCGTGAAAAACTGAGGTACGTAAGCCAGTTCCGGAGTTGCCTTACAACCTTGAAGAATTCCGGTTAACGCGGATGCCGATACAGCTGCACCCATCAGGAGAGCCGTCTTGCGTAATGCTTCTCTTCTATCAATTAGTTGATTCATATTTCAAGATATAAAATATTTTACAAGTTACCTTTCTTTAGTTCCTCCACGGCATAGTTAGTGGCTCGGGCGGTGAATGCCATGTAGGTTAATGATGGATTCTGGCATCCTGCTGACGTCATGAATGAGCCGTCCGTTACAAATACATTCTTGCAGGCGTGCACTTGGTTCCATTGATTAAGTACCGAGGACTTAGGGTCTTTACCCATTCGAGCAGTTCCCATTTCATGGATACCCAGTCCAATACCAATTTTACGATCAAACTTTTTTACATTTTTATAACCTGCCGCATCCAACATCTCGGCTGCATCATTGGCCATATCTTTTCTCATCATGAATTCATTATCACGCAAAACGGCATCGAAAGTAAGGGTAGGTAAACCATCCTTATCTTTTTTGTCTTTATTGATGACAACTTTATTATCATGATAAGGAAGTATTTCACCAAAGCCACCAAGGTTCATAGTCCATCCACCAGGTGTTGTTAACGCTTTTTTCAAATCGCCACCCAACAACTCTTCCTCCGCACTGCGTTGCCATCCACCTCGCCGGGCAGAACCCTGATATCCAAACCCACGCAAATAATCCCGTTTATCATTTCCTACATTACGATAACGTGGGATATACACGCCATTGGCTCGTCTTCCGAAATAATACTGATCTTCATATCCATCTACTTCCGCTTCTGCGCCTACGCTCAAATGATGGTCCATGATATTACAACCGAGTTCACCGCTGTCATTCCCAAAACCATTTGGGAATCGATTGGAGATCGAATTCATCATGATGAAAGTTGAACCGAAAGTGGATGCGCAAAGGAAAATTACCTTGGCATAAAATTCGATCTGCTCACCGGTTTCGCCATCTACTACTTTTACTCCCGTAGCCCTTCCCTTTTGCTCGTCATAGATCAATTCATAAACCACTGAATTTGGACGGAGTGTCATGTTACCGGATTTTTCTCCAGCCGGAAGAGTGCACGAGACACTACTAAAATAACCTCCAAAAGGGCAGCCGCGAATGCAAAGATCTCTGAACTGGCACGTACCTCGCCAGGGAGTATGTTCCAGTTTCTCGGTAGCATGAGCGGTACGACCAACGGTCAATAATCTACCAAACTTTTCCTGCATGGATTTCTTTAGGTCCAGTTCAACACAGTTCAGTTCCATTGGCTTAATAAACTTTCCATCCGGAAGTGGTGGGTAATTTTCTGTTTTGCCACTCACGCCTATGTATTGTTCAACATAATCGTACCAAGGTGCCAAATCCTTATATCGAACGGGCCAGTCGATAGCTATTCCATCTTTCGCGTTTGCTTCAAAATCCATTTCACTGAGTCGATAACTTTGGCGACCCCACGTGATCGAACGCCCTCCTACATGATATCCACGCATCCAGTCGAAGCGATTAATTTCCGTATAGGGATGCTCAAGATCGTTCACAAACCAATGTTTGCTTGATGGCTTCACTGTATAGCCGGTTCTATTTTGAACACTTTGCTTTTCTATGTCTTCCCTCGTTGGGCGGTCTCCGTTAGTAAGTTGCCACGGATCCTTGGTAGAGGTGGGATAGTCCGGATGCTTTACATTGCGACCACGTTCCAGCACGAGCGTCTTCAATCCTTTTTCGGAAAGTTCCTTGGCGGCCCAACCGCCACTGATGCCCGTGCCGACCACGATTGCATCATAGGTATTTTCTTTCTCAGCGTCAATATTCAAATTCATGACCATGTGGGGGTTAATCAAGCTCAAAAGGTAAAAACAATTTAACAGAAGTCGTATAACCGCTTATCATATTTCATCAGGATAGCGATAAGTAATTAAAAATGCTCGATTATGCCCAATCCAAATAAAGCAAAATCATATTTAACCGGATCCTGTGGATCGAGTAAGCGAAGATTGCTCGTAAGCTCCAATGCGGTTTGCCAGTTCAATTGACTGCTCCTAATCAACTTTAATTTACGGGCAACACGTTCCACATGTACGTCACAAGGACAAACCAATTGTGCTGGGGAAATCCTTTTCCAGATGCCAAAGTCAACACCCTTATCATCTTGTCTTACCATCCACCGCAAATACATGTTTATTCTTTTACATGCAGACTTCCGTGCAGGAGTAGACACATGTTTTAATGTGCGTTTGGGGTAATCTGGTAAACTAAAAAATATGTCATGGAATCGCCTCAGCCCTTGTTCAATAGGAAACGCGGCAGTTTTATCGGTCGCCGGTAAAAATGCATCTTCTAAAGATCTATTTATTTTATAATACCGGGAAAGTGATTCAATAAAATACAGCGTGTCGGTGGCATTAAACGTGCGGTGTTTGAATTTTTCAAATCGCTTCTTATCACTTTCCGTATGATGAAGTAAAAAATCATGCGGAGACCCATCCATCAATTCCAGCAGTTCCTTACTCTTGTTAATTACCGTCACGCGTTGGCCCCAGGCTAAAGTAGCGGCAAAGAATCCGGCAATTTCAACGTCCTGTAATTTCTTAAACTGATGAGGGATTGAAATCGGATCTAACTCAATAAAGTTGGATGTATTAAATTGATCAACTTTAGTGTCGAGAAATTCTTTTAATTCAAGGATGGATTTCTTTGCTTTATACATCATTCACTTATTCAAAAAGCGAATTTCTACTCTCCTATTAATGGCTCTTGTGGCATCATCATCGCCTTTCTGCAAGGGTGCTTGCTTACCTAAGCCTTGTGCTTTTATTCGCGATGGGTCAATACCTTTTGTGATCAGATAATCCACCACACTACCGGCTCGTTGTAATGAAAGCTCCAGGTTAAAGGCGTCTGAACCAACATCATCCGTGTGTCCGCTAACAATCACCTTCCATGTTTTATGATAATACAAAATTTCAGCAACACGATTCAACTCGGAAAAAGATGTTTCCATTAATGTGTAATCATTGAATCTAAACTGAATGTTTTTCAACACATAATTTTCATCAGTCTTTATTTCCGGATATCCGCTAAGTACCGGTGAGTGTGGTGTGTTACTAATTTGAATTACTTTAACATCATCCACAAAAAAATAAGCTGCCCTGGAAAGCAATGGTTCTGTAGCTTGAGAGTTGCTGATGAAATAGTAGCGTGTATCCACATCATCTGAAAAATTACCGATGGTGATGTATCGTTCACCTCCTTTTGCTATATAGGAAAATCCAAAGCGGGTCCAGTATCCGGAATTCTGATTGTAGATAACCCTATTAATACGCTGATAGGTTGCTGTTGCCGGAAATACTCTATCCTCAGTAGTTTGATAAGATGAATCTGAAATGAGAAAGCCAATCCGATCAATACTGTACCTGGAATTCGATGAAAGTTTGTAATGAAACTCCACCTGGTATTTTACACCAGCTTCCAGCGATGTGGTAAACTCGGCTTGTAAATACTCCCTGTATTCCGTTGACCTGCCAAATATATAAGCGTATATTCCTGCATAGCCAGCACCTGAAAAAGCTTTTGATTTACCAGCCCAGTTAGTAGGTACGCCTGCCTCTCCAATACTGCATGCATGAAACAAATCGGGTGTACCCGTTGATGGCGAAACCCAGCCAGGAGCAATTTTACCATTGCGCATAACCGAGTAAGACCCGGGGCATTTATAGTATTCCTCAAAACTTCCATTGGGGACAAGATTCTGCGCCATTGAACTGCTCACCATGGCTATCAGAAAGGTGCACACCCCGGCCCGCATCGCTATTTATAATAGGTGACCTCTACGCGAAATCGCTGATCGATAGCGCCCAGGCGATCATAAGCTGACTTTGAAATTTTTATGACCACATTCTTATTGATGCCCGTATCGGGAAGTGAACCCGTAACACGAACAAATACTTCCCGGTTATTCAACTCATTACGCACCTTTAAAATTGTACCCGCTTTTGCTGTACGATGTAGTGCCAGGTATTTACGATTGCCTTCAGATCCTTCTATCAATTCAGCGAGTCCTCCTTCTTTTACCTCATCCGAGCCAATCACTTTTTCTGAAATGGTAATGGTCGTCTCCTTCTGTTCATATATCGGCTTGACTTCTTCTTTCTTTGCATCCAGTGGTTCTCTTATTTCGGTCACCTTGTTTTGATCTGTTTTCACTTCAGTTTTATTACCATACATGGGCTGGGCGACAAATAATATCTGCCCTATTTTTACTTCGCTTCCTTCAATACTATTCCACTCTTTCAATTGCTGTACCGTAACTCCATATAATCGGGAAATAGAATACAACGACTCTTTGGCGGCCACGGTATGAACACCGCTTACAGACTTCATTTCCGGAAGTTTGTTAGACTCGATGCCGGAAGCTTTTTTCTTAATGATAAGCTGCTGACCCGTTGAAAGGGTATTGTCTTTCAGATTATTCCAGGCTTTGATATCATCAACGGATACATCATAAAGCTTTGAAATTGAAAACAAGGTTTCTTTTGGTACCACTTTATGAATTCGATCACCGCCTGGTTGAGCCTGCGCTTTACTTCCCTTGGATATGTAGGGAACTTTTAAAAGTTGACCAGTTGCCAATCCGCCATCGGCTGATGGATTAACTTCCAGGATAGCCGTAATCGGCACATTGTATCTGCGTGAAATGGAATACAGCGTTTCCTTTTGGTCAATCTGGTGAATAATGTACTGTTTTCCGTTGATGGTTTCCAATCGAAGCGAATCCATCGGTGACCCGAAGGCAGTCCAGGAAATAAGAGTTAAAAAAATTACCTTAATCATAGCTTAAACAATGCGAAAAGTTACCAATTCTGTTTTGTTCTTCACAAAAAATAACGAACCTGAAGTAATAAAAAATGTATTTATGCCTATTCCTTTCAAATTCGTGCCAATTTCTTCTTCATAGAGGCATTCACCCTCAAAATTAAAAACAGCCAACCAATTAACTAGCGAAGAAGGATCGCCAACATAATAGGAAATAACAATATAATCCTCGTATTCAATGTACTCGACACCCAATCTTGGAACCAATTTGCGTTCAGAACCAATGAAATTTTTCACAGTTTCAAAATCGGCCTCACCATCAAGGTATTGAAACGGATGCAACGCGTCATTCGTATGAGCCCATTCCGGTTGTTGATGGCTGCGCTCCGCTATTTTTCCATTGCTTACTTCCAAAAATATATAGGAGGTTTTATCAGGATTGTCAGTATTTTCAAATACTTTCAATACAATTTGGTCTTTCACAATGCCAGCCAGATTTAACCACCACTTTTCATCCAGGACAACATCACGCCATAGAAATTGATTATTCCCAAAGTCAAAGACAGAGAAAGATACCTGTCGTCTTACCTCGTCGCGCTGTTCAATTACCAGCCAATCGTTTCCCGGGCAGGGCAACATATTCCAAACCGGAGAAGATAGACGGATTGAAAAAGGGTTAAAGTGTTTTTCGGGCAAGACTTAGTATTTTTATGCAAAAATAAAACAAACCCATGCGAAAGCTATTTTTTATCAGTTGCCTTATTGGTCTCCTTCCCTTAGCGTTGTTTGCCCAGCAAAAGAAGAAAGTAATGCTGATGGAGATCAAAGCGGAAATTGATCCACGCATGAGTCGCTATGTTAAACTTGCGCTTGATCATGCTGAGAAAACCAACGCCGATATTATCATCATTGAAATGGACACATTTGGAGGAGCTCTGGATGACGCCAAATCCATTGTTGATATGCTGATGGAGGAAAAACGAAATACATGGGTATTTATCAATGCTGATGCCGCTTCAGCAGGAGCACTCATTAGCATTGCATGCGATAGTATTTATATGGCACCAGGCGCAACCATAGGGGCAGCCACCGTAGTAAATGGAACTGGTGAAGCAGCCCCGGATAAATATCAGTCCTATATGCGATCTATCATGCGGTCCACTGCAGAGGAGAAAGGTCGTGATCCACGGATTGCAGAGGGTATGGTGGATGAAAATGTGGTGATCGACAGTATTAAGCAAGCAGGAAAAGTAATCACCTTTACCACGAATGAAGCGATTGAAAATGGCTATTGCGAAGCTAAAGTTGAATCGATTGATGAGATCCTGAAACGCAACAAGATTGAGTCGTATGAAATTGAAAATTTTGAACTAGGAGCCTCTGAGAAAATCATAGCCATCTTTTTAAATCCTTTTATCAGTGGCATATTGATACTGGTTATCATCGGTGGAATTTATTTTGAGCTTCAAACTCCGGGAGTTGGATTCCCACTATTTGCAGCCATCATTGCCCTTATTCTTTACCTGGTGCCTTATTACCTGAATGGTCTTGCTGACTATTGGGAAATCATCGCGCTCTTTGTTGGCATTCTACTGCTTGTTGCTGAAATCTTTGTGATACCGGGATTTGGCATCGCAGGAGTAGCGGGTATTACGCTGACCATAGTATCGCTCATTCTCATCATGCTGAATAACGATTTTTTCAATTTCGAATTTGTACCACTGGGAGACATTATTATGGCCTCATTCGCTACTTTAGGGGGCCTCATCGGCGGCGTTCTGTTACTCTTTTTTGGTGGAGCACGAATCAGTAAAACAAAGGCCTTTCAGCGTATTGCGTTGAATGACACACAGCAAAAATCAGAAGGTTATACGGTTAATACACTTAGTGACACGCTCCTTGGAAAGAGAGGAATAGCCTATACGGTATTACGCCCTGGAGGAAAAGTAAGTATCGACGATCAGATTTATGATGCCTTTACATGGGGAGATTATGTTGAAAAGGGGAATACGATTGAGGTCATCGGCAATGAAGGAATTACCTTAAAAGTCAAGAAAGTAGAATGAAAATACTGGGCGTCATACCTGCGCGCTATGCTTCCTCGCGCTTCCCGGCAAAACCATTGGTCGATATGGGTGGGAAGTCGATGATCAGACGAGTTTACGAACAGGCAAAAAAAAGTAGATTCCTATCAAAAGTTGTGGTGGCAACCGATCATGAAGCAATCTTTCAACATGTCGCTGAATTTGGTGGAGAGGTGTGCCTGACTTCCACGCATCATGCCAGTGGAACAGATCGGTGTCATGAAGCGTTGACAAAAGAAGACTCGTCCTTCGATTATATTATTAATATACAGGGCGATGAACCCTTCATCGCGCCTGAGCAAATCGATCTGTTAGCCTCCCTATTAAATGGGAAAACGGAGCTTGCCACACTGATTAAAAAAATTGATACTGTAGAACAACTTTTCAATCCCAACCTGGTGAAAGTGGTTGTCACCGCGAATGCTGAAGCTTTATACTTCAGCCGTTCACCCATTCCCTATTTCAGAAATTTAGACCAGGCAGAGTGGGTAACCCACCACCAATACTTTAAACATATCGGCATGTATGCCTATCGAAAGGATGTTTTGGAAAAGATTACGCAACTTCCGTTGTCATCACTGGAAAAAGCAGAATCGCTGGAACAGTTACGCTGGCTTGAAAATGGATATAAAATCTACGTCAAGGAAACCAACATCGAAACCATCGGCATTGACACGCCGGAAGATTTGAAAAACGCCCTTCAGTATATTAGTAATTCATGAGCAATCTTCCTGAAGTTGATCATTCAAGAGATATTGCGGTCAGCTTTTTTCTGGACTATGTAAAAGAAAACGCAAACAAACTCAGGTCTATGAGTGTCTGCGACCTGTCAGCCGGAAGAGGATATATTGCCCGTCTTTTTGAAGAGGTAGGGGCCGGGGTGATCGCCTTTGATCTATTCCCGGATCAGAACAGGCACTTAAAAAGTGACGTTAAGAAAATTGATCTTCAACAAAAATTTCCAATTTCAGATGCCGTCCTGGATCTTGTTATTTGCTGCGAAACCATCGAGCACCTTCCCAATCAATATTTTCTGTTTCAGGAAACATCGCGGATACTAAAACCGAAGGCAACATTTATTTTGACGACTCCGAATACTTCGTCATTGAGAAGTCGCTTTTCACAATTTATAATGGAGAGCGAACATTACGGAGCCCCTGCACCCAATGAGTTGAATGCATTTACTTCTTGGGATAATAGTGAGGAGGGATATTTCAGTAAACTATTTATCAGTGGCGTTTTGCGCCTCCGCACCCTGGCTGCCATCAACCATCTTACCTTAAAGAAAATTCATCCCACCAAAAGAAGTTCCACTTCCTTCTTATTACTCTTTTGGTATCCTGTGTTATTTTATTTCAACTGGAAAGTAATGAAGAAGCAGATCGCTTTAGATCCAGCGCACGAAATCATTTATCGAACGATCTTTAAAATTAACACTTCCATGGACGTGCTTTTGGGTAAGCACCTGATAATGGAGTTTGAGAAAAAATAAATTAATTCAGCGGCTTCATTCCCAGTTGTTCAATGGCAAATTTCCTGGCTTCATTACCCACTGTTTCCAAATCGCCAGGAACAAGATGAGAACCGATCACATGATGCCCGGCCTTGGGTATGGGAACCGCTTTCTTTAACGAATTAGGTGTTCCTAATTGTTCATGCATCTCCAGCAACGCGCTTACTTTCACAACGGGATCCTGCTCTAGTTCATTCTTATAATAATACAATGTCAATGATGGGCAGGTGACCTTTTCAAAGGTAGATTTATTCATTTTGTCTTCGAGTATTTCTTCCATTTGCACCAACGCCTCAATTCTATATTTTGGATTCCAATGTACCCGCCTTGCCGAATCGTATGTAACCACTTTGTAATTACTACCCAAAACCAGCCGGGCAATCTGTAAACCCCAGGGATTATTCAGTAGCCATGCATTTGGGTCATTCACGGCAATATTGGGCGACATGCTGATGATGGCAAAAACATCATCCGGATAAGCTGCCGCCAACATTAACGCCATCGTGCCACCTGTAGACGTACTCATGATAATCACTTTTTCACCAATAGCTTTACCGATAGACAGCGCTTCCTTTGAACTTTGCCACCAGCGGTCGCCTGTAAAATACAGAAGTTGTTCAGTCGTGTCTATACCATGATCGGCAAGGCGAGCGAGGTAAAGATTGCAGCCAAACTGCCTGGCAAAGTTTTCATGAATGGGGTCGCCTTCTTCCTGGCTGGCCGTAAATCCATGAAGATAAATAACACTAAATGGAGTTTTCCCTTTTGTGCTATCTGCCCAGATGATCCTGGCTTCATTCTCTGGTTTAACCTGGTGCTTCCCCTCCTTGATGGCAATGTATTTTTCAAGTTCGGCCGGATCGGCTGGAACAGTAATCGGGGTACTATTCCATTGAGGACGCTCAGGAGTGGGACCCAGAAAATAAATGGCTGTTAAAAGGAGAATGGGGACAGTGATGTAGATAATTTTTCTTGACATGGCTAAGCGATGAGTTTCATATTATTTATTCTCCTGACGTTTCTTCACCAGTTTAATCACCTCCTCTTTCGGCAACGACTTAATGGTATGATTTTCTTTTCCCATCATTGTTTCCGCGGCAAACAATGAATTAATGATCGCTTCTTCTGTGGCTTCAATCACCGCCATAAATAAGGGTGACATTGCATCATTGCGCAATACATTAACAGCGTCAGTCTTGTCATTTGAATTGTGCTTTATCCTAAGTTGTGGATTGGACGAAAAGGCAATCACATAATCACCACTTCCATTCGACCCAATACCTCCGGTTTTTGCCAACCCCATTATGGCTCGCTTTGCCATGCGCTCCAGATTGCGAGCGTCAACAGGTGCATCGGTAGCAACGACAATCATACATGACCCATCAGCGTTATCCATCAGTTGATCACTCAAGTAATATTGCTTCAACGCTTCGCCTACCGGCACTCCATCAATCTGCAACACACCTCCAAAGTTAGTTTGAACCAGCACGCCCACCGTAAAACTTCCTGACTTCTCCGGAAGTACGCGAGAAGAAGTGCCAATGCCTCCTTTAAATCCAAAGCATATGGTACCCGTGCCGGCACCTACGTTTCCTTCTTTTACGGATCCGGGTTGCGCATTTTTAATTGCTTCGATGATATGATGCCTGGATACATGTCTCCCGCGGATATCATTCAGGTAACCATCGTTCGTTTCGCCCACTACCGCATTGACTGATTGTACTCCTTCATTTCCTTTAAGACCAAGGGTATAATCGACTACGGCATCAATCGCATTAGCTACATTTAATGTGTTGGTGAGAATGATCGGTGATTCAATATTTCCGAGTTCCATGATCTGTGTACTTCCTGCCAGTTTACCAAATCCATTGCCCACGAAGACTGCAGCAGGCACTTTCTCCAAAAAAATATTACCATCGTGTGGAAGGATTGCAGTAGCACCGGTGCGAATTGAAGTGCCTTCAATCAAGGTGGTATGACCCACCTTTACACCTGCCACATCGGTAATGGAATTCAGCTTTCCAACCGACATGACACCAATCCTAATTCCTAATTCGCGTGCTCGGGTTTGCGCTTCCGTTAAGCATGAAACAAGCATGATGGAGAAAAATACGAGATAATATTTCATGGCTGACCTTTACAAATCAATTTTCTTAAAACGCTCGACCATTTCCAAGACTGCAGGACAAACCAACGTGTTTTTATAAGTCAGGTCCATGATCTGTACCATCTTCTTCCGGTTGGTGTGTGGGTACTCCCGACATGCCTTAGGACGACTGTCATATACTTGGCAATAATTATCGCTATCCAAAAACGGACAAGGTGAAGATTTCAAAACATAGTCTTTGTCTTCATCTACGCGTAGGTATTTTTCAATAAAATCACCTGGCTTAATCCGCAAGGTTTTCGCCACCCGTTCAATGTCGGTTTGATAGAAAATTGGGCTAGTGGTCTTGCAACAATTCGCACACGAAAGACAATTTGTTTCTTCAAATACCTCATCATGCAAGATATGAAAAGTGTCATCTACCACGCGCGCGTCTCGCTTCTTCACTGACTGAAGAAATTTCTTGTTTTCAGTAGCTTTGTTCCTAGCCTTTTCGCGAAAGCGATCCAAGTTCATGAAATTTCTTTTTCAGTTGCCTCAAAGGTAGAAAACAATAGTGAGGATAATAATCGCCCACCATACGAATCCTATTTCTGTGACTTTACCGAGCGGATTAGAAAGACCCCAACCAGGAAAAGCAATAGTGTAAAGGATAGTACAGATAATCCGCTTTTAATAATGGTACAGGTATTGGCAAAAGATGCCGTTACCAATGAGAAGTTCGGATAATGCAATATCATCAGGATGATGCCGAAGTTTTCAAGGTAATCAAATAGTCCGGCAATGATCGGTAATAGAATTAGATAGAAGTCAGGTCTATCAAACCGGTTCAGTTTGGCTAAAAAGTAGGCAATTATGAGACTGTAGCATAAACCAAAGAGTAAAGGATAAATGAAATCAACGGGGAGTTGTACTGTCAGATAATCATTTCGCCCTTCCTGGCCAAGTGTGGATAAAAGGTTTTGTGCATAGTCGGCACTGTAGCCTGCAGGCATCATGTCGAATAAGTCATTACCGTTTGAAAACGACATCACCCTAGGAATGGTGATGAATATCATGATGAGGTAGATAATATTGGTCAGAAGAAAGATGAATAAGACTTTCTTCCCCTCGAGGTGTTTTTTATAAAGAATTCTCATAGATCAGAAGTAGGGACGTTTTAGTAAAACAAAATAAATGTATTACTAATGAATATCCCTAAATCGGGAAAATAGTTAACCCATTGAGTGGTCCATGTTATATAGTAATTGCAAAAGGATTCGTTGAATCTATGCTTCAGATACAAAGCATAACCATAATCGGTTTCACAAAAGAGGAAATACCATTTTTACCAATGGGACTGAGACATTCTAAAGAAGTAATGTTTGCGCTTCTTTTTGGAAGGTCCTTGTTCAGATAAAATCCGAAAGCGGTCTGAAATCGTATGCCGTATAAATATCAACTCAAGCAAGGCAACAAACCGATCCATAAAGCGATGACTGCGAATGATAGTTTTCATAATAAATTTGGTTTCCACACATTATTCAAACCATATACCAATGCGAAAACAGTATTAAAATCGAAGTATTATTATTAAATGTGTCCCTGTTTGCAACCTGAGAATGTCAAAATGGGAATGGTAAAACTTTGTAAAATCCTCTATCCTGTTGTCCCTCTCTAATTTCAGTGTATAGCCAAATAATTAGCATCTTGCTTTAAAATTATTTTAACGAAATAGCTATGGAAATTGGAATCGACAGTTTTGCCGCATCCATGTCTGATGGAGATGCTATACAGCAAGCCTCCATCATCGCCGATTTATTGGAACGTATTGAACAAGCCGACCGTGTTGGACTTGATGTTTTTGGAATTGGGGAACATCACCGCAAAGAGTTTTTAGATTCGGCACCAACCGTAATTCTTGCTGCCGCAGCAGCAAGGACAAAACGAATACGCCTCACCAGCGCGGTTACCGTATTAAGTGCTGCCGATCCGGTCAGGGTATTTCAAAATTTCGCCACCCTTGATCTCGTATCAAGTGGCCGTGCGGAGATGGTGGTTGGCAGAGGTTCCTTCATTGAATCATTTCCCTTGTTTGGCTTTAATTTGCAAGACTATGATGCGCTATTCGCGGAGAAACTTGAGCTCTTGCTCACCATACGAAAGAATGAAGTTGTAACCTGGTCAGGAAAATTCAGACCATCATTAAAAAATCAGGCGATCTACCCCCGACCGTTGCAAAGTCCCCTCCCGATCTGGATTGGAGTAGGGGGTACACCGGAATCATTTATCCGTGCCGGAGTTCTTGGATTACCATTAATGGTAGCGATTATAGGAGGAGACACCCATCGGTTCAAACCATTGGTGGATCTTTATCGAGAAGCAGGAAAAAAAGCAGGTCATGCTCCAGAGAAACTTACTGTTGGGTTACATTCGCTTGGATATGTTGGTCATACAACGGATGAAGCAGTGCGGGATTACTATCCTGGTTATGCCGAAACATTTACCCGTATTGGGAAAGAACGAGGCTGGCCGCCTGTTACACGCGAACGATTCGATGCACAACGCGGACCTTTAGGTGCTTTTTTAGTGGGAGGGCCCGAGGAGGTAGCTGAAAAAATTGTAAGGCACAGCAACGCATTGGGCGGTATTTCCAGGGTAAGTTTCCAGATGGATAATGCAGGATTAACCCATCGTCAGTTGATGAATGCTATTGAACTTATTGGAGTAAAAGTAAAGCCATTC